>JAYUSX010000234.1:0-4220 GCA_043755475.1 Actinomycetota bacterium | reverse complement strand
GGGCGTTCCTCGACAAGCGCGCGCCTCGGTTCGTCGGTCGCTGATGTCGATCGTTCGCACCAGACTCCCCACTGATCTCGCACGGGCCCTCGAGCTCGTGACGGATGCGGTCGAGACCCGCGTCGACCTCGAGGGCCCGTGCGAGATCGGTTGGGAGTCTGGTGCGAACGATCGACATCAGCGACCGACGAACCGAGGCGCGCGCTTGTCGAGGAACGCCCGAACGCCTTCTCGGTGGTCTTCGGTCTGGAACAGCTCGCCGAGCGTGGCGCTCACCCATCGGCCGAGCTCCACCCAGTCGGGATCGACGGCGGAGCGAAGGCCTGCCTTCAACCGCTGGACAGCGAGGGGTGGGTTCGCTGCGATCCGGACCGCGAGACCATGCGCCGTCGCTAACAGATCGTCGTGCGCCACCACCCGGCTCACCAGCCGCATCGCGTGTGCGTCGGCTGCATCGATCACGTCGCCGGTGAAGAGCAGCTCCGCGGCGCGCTCGCGACCGACGAGCTGTGCCAGGCGGCCGAGGCCCGCAACGTCACTCACGAGCCCGCGGAGGACGAAGAGCTCGCCGAACCTGGCTCGATCGCTGGCGATCCTGATGTCGGCCATCAACGCCAACTCCATCCCCCATCCGACAGCGGCGCCGTTGACGGCCGCGATCACGGGCAGGTCGGTGTGCAGCAACGCATCGGCGGCGGGGGTGAGCCGTGGGGTACGGGCGCCGGCCCCGGAGTCGGCGAGCGGTGCCTTGCCCGCCGCTCCTCCTCCCATCACCTGGCGGACGTCATCGCCACTGCAGAAGGCAGGGTCGGCGCCGGTGACGATCAGGCACCGTGCGCCTGCTGCGGGGGCGTCGCGAACAAACCGTTCGAGATCGGCATACATCCCCCACGTCAGTGCGTTGCGCGCCTCGGGACGATCGAGGGTGATGACACCCACATGGTCGTCGCCGAGTTCGAACCGCACGTGCGGACCATCGGATGGTTCTTGTCGATCCGCGCTCACGGCCGCCGACCCTAGTCCGAGCACCCACCGACATGATGGTGAAGGCGTCGGCCGCACCGACGATCGGCTACCGGCGGGCGCCCATGAACATGCCCTTGAGGGCGTCGTAGTGCTCGATGCAGTGACCTGCACCCAGCACCACGGCCTCCAACGGCACGTTCGACATCTTCACCGGCACCTGGGTCTCACGCTCGATGCGGCGAGCCAGTCCACGCAGCAGACCGCCGCCACCCACGAGGTACATACCGCGGACCAAGAAGTCCTGGGCCAGCTCGGGAGGCGCCTTGGCCAGGCAGCGCACCACGGACGACACGATGCTGCTCACCACGTCGTCGATGGCGAAGCGGATCTCCTCGGGCGTGAGCACCACCGTTTTCGGCAGACCCGTCATCAGATCCCGACCGCGCACCTCGGCTTGATTCTCGTCCTCCATCGGATCGGCGGAACCGATCGCGACCTTCACCTCTTCGGCGGTTCGCTCGCCGACGGCGATGCCGTGCTCGCGGCGGACGTAGCTCTGGATCGCGGCATCGATGTCGAAGCTGCCGACGCGGACCGCCTCGAGCGCCACGATGCCACCCAGGCTGATCACCGCTGTCTCGCTCGTGCCGCCACCGATGTCGATCACCATGTTGCCCACGGGCTCATCGATCGGCAGGTCGGCACCGATCGCCGCAGCCATGGGCTGTTCGATGAGTTGGGCGTCTGCGGCGCCGGCGCGACGGGCTGCGTCGGTGACGGCTCGGCGCTCGACCTCGGTGATGGCCGAGGGCACACAGATGACGACCTTTGGGCGCGTGAAGCGACTGACTCCCACTCGTTGGAGCAACAGACGGATCATGCGCTCGGTGATCTCGAAGTCGGTGATCGCTCCGCCGCGCAACGGCCGCACCGCGACGATGTAGCCGGGCGTGCGACCGATCATCTGCCATGCCTCACGGCCGGTGGCGAGCACTTCGCCGGTCTGGCGGTTGAGCGCGATCACACTCGGCTCGTTGAGGACGATGCCCTTGCCCTTCATGTACACGAGCGTGTTCGCCGTGCCGAGATCGATCGCGAGGTCGCGCGCCATAGGTCAACCGTTCCCGTCCGCAGCCCCACCGGCTGCTGCTGCATCCGGACCGCGCCGGCCGTCATCATCTGCGGTACCAGGCCGTCCGACGTCTCCTGAGAGGCTTCGTGAGACGTCGATGCGCCCCGACGCGCCCGGTCGCTCCGGCGGCCCGGCCTGCTCGTGGCGGCGTGCTCGGTCCATCACCTCTCGGCGCGACTCGGGGGACAAGGCGTCGATGTGTCGACGGAAGTTGTGCATCCCGTCGTCCTGGTGCGGTCGGCGGCGAATGATCAAGATGCCCACCGCGACGACGAGCGCGATGACGAGGATGACGACAGCAACGGGTTCCAATCAGCTCTCCCGACCGCTGAGGGCCGACGGCGCCACGGCATCGGCCGCCTCCGACAGCACGGTGGGCACCGAACTCGGATCAACCGGTTGATGAGCGTTGGTGCCCCAGTCCGATCGGGCTCCGGTCTCGCTGTCCTGCCACGTCTCGCGCTTCCAGATCGGAGCGCTGGCCTTCAGCGCGTCGATGGCATAGCGCGCCGCTTCGAACGCCTCGGGGCGATGCCCGGCGCTGATGGCGACCACGACCGAGCTCTCACCCAGGTCGATACGCCCGAGACGGTGCAGCAACGCGACCCGACCGGTCTCCGGCCAGCGCACGCGCACCTCGTCGACGATCTTCGCGAAGACCGTGAGACACGGGTCGTCGTACGCCTCGTACTCGAGGTGCACCACGTCGGTGCGCATCACACCGCCGTCATCGACCGCGTGATCGCGGACGGTACCGCTGAACAGCACGACCGCACCACATGAGGGCAGCTCGGCCCACTCGTACGCCGCTGCGACCGGCAGCCGATCGAACGTGAGGCCGACCCAGGTGTCACTGCTGTCGGGGGGCTGCACCCGGTCATCGTAGCTGTTCCGCACGCGGTCTCCCCGGGCTGTCGAGGATGGACGGGCTCGCACCGCGGTGGCGCGATGCCACCGGCGCCGATTCGCTCACTAACCTGTCGAACTCGTGGAGCGGAGTGGCCCCGATGATGCGCGCGACGACGCGCCGGACGACGCCTGGGGCGACGCGTGGGATGACGCCGCCCCGACCTACCCTCCGGCGCCCATTCCCGCGCACGAGCGAACCTGGCGCCATCCGTCCGAGATCGGACAGGCCGCTTGGGCGACCAGCGAGCCGCCGGTCACCATCGGTCGCGGTCTGCTCATCACCAGCGGTGCGATCGGCTCTGCGCTCGGCGTCGCAGTGCTCTATCTGTTGTTGCCCGCCGGTATTGCGACTCCCTCCGCATCGCCCACGGTGACCTCGTCGATCTCGACCGCACGGTCCGCGGTGAACGTCGCTCCCGAGACCACGTTGGCGAACGCGTTCGAGAATGTGCAGTCGACCAGCGCGATCGATGACGCACCCGGTCTCACGCTGCCGGCGCCCGACACGCCGAGCACCGTGCTGGTGATGGCGCTCGCCAGCACCTCGCCCGAGCCCGTCTCGGTGGCCGTCGCGATCGAGGGAGATCCCTACGTGGTCACCACTGCAAACGCGCTCGAGTCGATCGGCGAGGTGAACCTTGTGGGTCCGGGCGACCGCGAGCTCACCCCACGAATGTCGGCCGAGCTCATTTCGATCGAGGGTGACCTGGCGTACCTGTCACCCTCGGCGCAGATGGAAGTGGTGAGCTTCGCGTCCACCGCGTCGGCCGAGCCGGGCCAGATCGTCACCGTGCTCGCCGATGCTCCGACCGACGTGAGCTACGTCGCACCCGGCACATCAGGGGGCGTACCCGAGCTCGACGCAGGCCGCATCGTCGAAGGCACACCCGTGATCGACGCCACCGGCGCACTCGTGGCCCTCTGCACCCTGGTGATCGATGCCGACGGTGCCCACGTCGACATGGTGGCCATCGAACCAGCCCCTCCCGACGAGGCGGTGCCATCGTCGACGGACTCCTTGGACGGCTCGATCGATGCCGGCACCAGCGTCGACCCCGGAGCCGACAGCGTCGACCCCGCATCCGACGGCATCGACACCAGCGACGGGATCGGTGTTGGTGGCAGCGACGCTGCGCCAGGTGCCACGACGCCGCCGACGCCCCCGACGACCACCACGACGACAGCACCCGCTTCTCCCGCAGCCGCCCCCTCG
>JAYUSX010000233.1:0-4222 GCA_043755475.1 Actinomycetota bacterium | reverse complement strand
GCCTGGTAGGTGTTTCCCGCCTGGCCTTCCTCGGTGGCGAGCACACGCACCAACGGCGAACGAACACGGCGACCAACCGGCTCACCTTCAGCGTAGGCGTATCCCCACGGCGACACTTCACCGTCGACGGCCCAATGATCGAACCGGACCGGGCCGAGCGCCTCAGCGCACACGACGAGCGCGGCCAGCTCGCTTTTCGCGCGGCCCTTTGCCCGACTCAGCACGGCGCGGAACACCTGGCGCCGACCGTCACGGCCGAGCGCGTACGCGTAGACCAAGAACCGGACCAGCTCGTCGTCGAGCGCGATCGGGTCGCCCTCGCGATCGCCGGGGCCGTGGCAGAGGAACGTCTCGCACCAGTCGGCGACAGCGAGGCCGAGCGACCGTGTCGCGTCGACGCCGGCCGGCAGGACGAGGAGACCGTGACCGCCATCAGGACGCATCGGACACCTCCGCGATCAGACGACGGCGGCGGTCGTTCTTCGAGCCGACCGTGGCGGGCGTTGCCACTTCGGGCTCGACGGCCTTGATCGCCCACCTGAGCTTGGCGAGCGCCTGCGGGCTGAACCCGTGGCGGTCCTCGAGCTGGAGGAGCTGAGCGTGCACCGACGCTGGCGCCATCGGGTCCGTGGCGATCTGATCGAACAGCACCGCCCACCGAACGAGCGACTTGCCATCGGCATCCCAGAGCACGGCCTGCGGGGTCGACCACCACGCCGACCACGCCGAGACCGTCGCCGGGTGCCACGCCTTCAACGGCGGGAGGTCGGGTGCCGGTCCCTGTCGGCCTTCAGCGGGGAGTGCCGTTTCGGAGTAGGTCGGCGCGTGGTTGCGTAGGCGTTGATTTGCGGGCTTCGGGAGCGGTCCGGGCATCAGTTGGAGTCCTTCGGGGAGAGCGCGCGAGATACGGGCGCTGAGGGGTGTGGGTGAGGCGTGTGAGGTCGGAACCCGTCCGCACAGCGAGAGGCCAGCGGGGGTGTCGACGGGTGGGGTGCCACTAGAAAAACGGGGCTCATTGGGCGCTCCGGTTGCAGCGCGGATGCTCAGGCAGTGACGGACGGCCGGGGCGATGTCCGAGGTCGAAGCCGCCGACGATCAACTCACCGCATCGCCAGCAAGTCACTCGACCAGCAGCGACCAACACCTCCCACGCCCGACGCGCACGACGGTGGTCGACGTCGTACAGCGCCGCCTTCTTCGCACGTTGGTGAACCGGGCAGCGGGTCGACGTCGTCAGCGTCCCGCAGGTGAGGCAGCGCATCACGATGCTGCACTCCCTCTGCCGGTATGGAGCTCGTGGCAGGGACGGCAACGGTTGCCGCGTGTGGTCTGCATACCGCAGTCGACGCACGGCCTTGGGGTTCTTGTCGCCGTGTCGGCGGGTTGGACGGTTTCCGGGGCGTTCCCTGCTGCTCGATGTGGCCGGGTGCGTTCCTCGTCGTGGCGGTCGTTGGTGATGTCGTTGGCGATCAGTCGTTGCCGTGTTTGGCGCCGTTGAGCACTGCGGGTTGGGCGAGGGGTGTGTCGGTCATGGCGCGGCAAGGTCTGCCTCCTGTCGTGAACGGTTGGAACGGATCGCTCGGCGGGCGGCGGTGTCAGTACCGCCGAAGACTCCGACAAGCGATGAATCGGCGAGCGCGTACTCGAGGCACTCGGGGCGCACGAGGCAGCGGCCGCATACCTGAAGGGCCGCCCGCTTCGCTTCGGCGAACCTCTCGGCGTCGACGAAGTGCATGCCGACGGCTGCACGTGCGGACTCCTCGGCACAGAGCGCATCGGCGAAGAAGCCGGGTCGGGCGAGGTCGAGCACGGGCATCGTGTCGGAGCCGGTGTCGGTGGTCGTGCGGGAGGTGCGCGGGGTGATCATCGGCCGGCCTCGCCTTGCCAGGCGGCATACTCGCCGAGGATGCGAGACTTCGACTTGCTGCGAGGTGGTGCCGCCTGTTTGGGGACGCCACGGTTCGTGATCGTCGGGACATCGGTGTGCCGCGGTTCGTGTCGGCCGTCGCACCCCGGTGTGAGGCGACATGACGGCATCGTCTTGCGGGCGATGTTGACCATCGAGAGCTGACCACAGGCCGAGCATGGGCTGAGTGCGTGTCCGGTGCCGCGGCCGATCAGCACGGAGCGGATCAGCACCTTCTCATCGCGTAGTTGCTGGCGGAGTTCGTCGTCGAGCGCGCCGGCCGGTGCATCGACGTGGACGCGTTCGCCTGCAATGGCGACATGGACGCCGAGCGCCTGGAGTTGATCGAGGAGTTCGAGGGTGTTCACAGCTCGAGCACCTCGCGGTCGGCGATCAGCACCGGTTCGGGCGTGGTGATCATCAACGGTTCGGGCGAGGGTGCAGAAGGTGCAGGTTTCGCCCACCCTTCCCCATGAGGGACTGTTTCTTCACTACCTCCCCCGTCGTTCCTCATATGGGAGGAGAGGGATTGAACTGCACCTTTTGCACCCTGGGAGGCCGGATCGGGTGCTCCCCATTCGTGTGACGGCCGCAGATCGAGCCCAACGAACCCGCGGACACCTTGCCGAGCGACTGCTCGGAACCCGGCGACGTCGACCGACTCGAAGAACCGGTGCTTGCCGAGTGTCTGCCGGCGGTTCTCGCGTGCCCATTCCTCAAATGCCTCATAGAGGGATCGGCGCGGGACGAACCCGGCCGGGTCGATCTCGCATGTCTCGTGGAGGAACAACCGGACCCGGTCCGATCGGCGTGCGAACTCGTCGAGACTCTGCCGTGAGGCGTCGTCGTCGAGGTAGCCGCCACGGGTCTCGAACCGGCGGAACGCTTCGACGAGACGCACCAGGATGCCTGGCAGTTCGGCCCGCAATCGCACCTCGAGGTCGGGGTCTTCGTGGCCTTCGAACGAGTACGGGAACGTGTAGGGCCGGATGCGGGCCAGGTAGGCGCCGGACACCTCGCCGACGGTGGGGATCTCGTTCGCCGAGAAGATGAACAGCGCCCGGTTGTGGAACACGAATGCGTTGCCGTACTTGTGCTCGGCGCGCACCGGATCGTCGCCGGTCACCTGCTTGAACGTCGACAGGTCATCGACGTGCGAGTTGGACAGGTCCGCTGCGGTGTTCAGCACCTTGCCGAACAGGTCGGCGGCGGCGAACTTGTTGCTCGACAGCTGGTGGAGGGTGACGGCCGAGCGTGCGTTGTGTCCGACCAACTCCTCGATGCGGCGGATGAACGTCGACTTGCCGGATCGGGTCGGGCCGGCGATGAACACCGCCTTGCGTTGCCGCGACCCGCGGGTGTCAAGCACGAGCGACACGGCCTCGAGCAGATCGGCACCACGTCCGTCTGACACCTCGTCGAACCACGAGTCGAACGTTGGGCACACCGCGTTGCGGTCCCATTCGATAGGGAACTGCACGATGCTCAGATGGTCGGGATCATGCGGGTGCAGTTCACCGGTCCACGGGTCGAGGAGCCCGTTGCGGACGTTCACCAGCGCCGTCTCGGGTCGTTCTGGGATGGTGCGGCCTTCGACGTGGAGCTCGGCGGCGAGCGGCTCGAGCAGTGACCGCAGATGCATGGTTCGGTACAGGTCGCCGAGCAGCTCGCTCGTCAATGCTGTGATCTCGCGGGAACCGTCGACGTAGACACCGTCGCGGTAGACGAGCAGTCGGCCGGCGACGTCGATCGCGAGGTGCTCGCGGTCGCGAACGGCAACACGCAGCGCCTCGGCCTTCAGCCCGTTCTCGTCGAAGAACTCGTTCTGATCGCGCACCTCACGCGGTCGCTTCGGTAGCCGAGGCTTGGCGCTGTCGATCATCCGGCCGAACACGCCAGGGCGGTCGGGAACCGAGGCGAGGAAGTCGTCCAGCCCGATCTTTCCTGATGCCGGGATCTCGGCGAATCGTGCCGCCTTCGCCCCGTACAGCGTGACCACCTCACTGAGGCGCTTGGCCGCGTCGTGGACGTTGCGGTTGGCAGCGATGTCGGCGTCGAAGATGATCACCACGTCGCCACCTGTGGGCACCAGCTGCGCCAGGTCGGGGTTCGGGAGTCCGTCACGGCTGTAGCCCCAACAGCCGGCGATACCGACGATGAGGGCGTCGGCCGGCGCAGCGGAGACAGCGGCGAGGTACTGCTTGGTCCCTTCGACGATCACGAGCCGCGAGGCGACACCGACACGGGCCCGCATAGCCGGGTGAACGTTGATCGGCGAGCCGGCACCTTCAGGGAACAGGTACTTGCGGACGCGAC
>JAYUSX010000232.1:0-4230 GCA_043755475.1 Actinomycetota bacterium | reverse complement strand
GCGCGAGCGCCACCGAGATCCACAGCAGCCACAACCAGAGCCAGGTCGCGTCGAGCGCGGTGACCGGCAGGATCGCGAACCCCACCGCGAGCTGCTGGGTGACGGTCTTCCACTTGGCGACCTTGCTCGCCGGCACGCTCACGCCCTTGGCGCCCACGAACGTGCGATACAGGCTGATGCCGATCTCGCGAGCAGCGATGATCACCACCGGCACCACCCAGAACACATCGCGGCTGACCAGGGTGAACATCGCGCCCAGGACGAGCACCTTGTCGGCGAGTGGATCGAGGAAGGTGCCGAAGTTCGTAACTCCGTGGCGTCGGGCCAGGTAGCCATCGATGCCATCGCTCGAGCACAGCGAGAACCACAGCAGGAACGCCAGCCACGAGCCACCTGGCGCCTCGGGGATCAGCAGGAACATCAAGGGCGCGATCAGCACTCGCGCGACGGTGACGAGGTTGGCCCAGGTGGCGATCTTGCTCGGGTCGACGGGCACGGTTCAGCCCCCGCCGACCGTTTCGACCGTTTCGACCGCGAACGCGGCAACAGGTTCGGCGATCAGATCGGGCCCCATCGCGTCGACAATACGCACCTCGACGAACGTGCCTGGCACGAGATGAGTGGGGACTTCGATGATGCCGTCGATCTCGGGGGCCTCGCGATGGCTGCGCGCGGTACCGGGCTCGTCGACCAGCACGGTGGTCGTGAGTCCGATCAGATCGTCTCGGCGGCGGGCGGTGATGTCGTCCTGCAGCTCTCGCAACTCGGCGAGTCGATCGTTCATCAAGCCGCGCGGCACCGCGCCGTCGAGGGTGTAGGCGTGGGTGCCTTCCTCGGGCGAGTAGGAGAAGAAGCCGCACCAGTCGAGCTCGGCCTGCTCGACGAAGCTCAGCAACTGATCGTGGTCTTCCTCGGTCTCGCCCGGGTACCCCACGATGAAGTTGCTGCGGAACGCCGCCGTGGGCTCGCGGTCGCGGATGTCGGTGATGCGACGCAGGAAGCGATCGCCGTCACCCCACCGGCGCATGCGCCGCAGCAGCGGCTTGCTCACGTGCTGCAGCGACAGGTCGAAGTACGGAACGCCCGTGTCGCAGATGGCATCGATCAGGTCGTCGGTGAGATCGCTCGGGTAGAGGTACAACAAGCGCGTCCACCGGGCTCGAGCGCTGACGGCTCGCACCAGCGGCACGATCGACCCGGCACCCAGCTCATCGGGGCGATCCTTGCCGTAGCTGGCCAGATCTTGCGCCACGAGCACGATCTCGAGCGCTTCCAACTCGTCGACCTCGCGCAGGATCGACTCGACGTCGCGGCTGCGCTGCGGGCCACGGAACGACGGGATGGCACAGAAGCCGCAGGAGCGATCGCAGCCCTCGGCGATCTTCACATAGGCCCACGGGCTGGTGCTCTTCGGCCGGGGCAGGTTGAGCAGATCGAAGCTCGGGATCGGCGCGGTGCTCACCGGAATCAACCGCTTGCCAGCGCCGACCGTCGATGGTTGATGCACCGGCACACCGAAGCCCGACACCTGGTCGACCTCCGGCAGCGCTTCGGCCAGCTCGGCGCCATAGCGCTCGGCCATGCAGCCGGTGACCACCAGGCGCGCGCCGTCCTTGCGGTGCTCCTCGAGGGCCAGGATCGTGTCGATCGACTCACGCCGGGCCTCGTCGATGAAGGCGCAGGTGTTCACGACCACCAGATCGGCCGCGGATGCATCGTCGGTGGCCGTCATGCCGTCAGCGAGCAGGGTGCCGATGATCTTGTCGCTGTCGACCTGGTTCTTGGGGCACCCCAAGGTCTCGACGTAAAAGCGCTGCCCCATGGCCAGTCAGGCTATCGGCACCCTCGTTGTCCTCGCCCTGGACGTGCGCCGGGTCGATCCGGAGCGACGAACCACGACGACCTGGACGACCAGGACGAGACCTCACCCCGGCGGTGCGAGCGCCTCGATCAGCTCCCACGCCGAGCCCGACCCGGAAGCCGGGCTGGCCGCCAGCAGCACGCGGGTCACGCCTGCCTCTCGGAACGCGTCGACCCTGGCGGTGATCGTGTCGAGGCCTTCCGATGACGGTTCGGACCCCGGATGGCGGGTCGACGTCAAGACCCAACGTCGTGGTACTCGACCTCACCGACCGCTGCATTCGAGCGTATGGACTCCACCCGAGCAAGGTGGCAAGGTGAATTGATGGCCGAGCTCCCCTCACCCGACGCGGTACGCGAAGAGGTGACGTCGTGGCTCCGGGACGCCTGGGATCCCGAGCTCGAGCTGTCGGCGTGGCGCTCGCGTCTGGTCGATGCTCGCTGGGCGATGCCCTCCTGGCCCGAGCGTTGGTTCGGGCGAGGGCTGCCGTCATGGGCCGACCGGATCGTGGCCGACGAGCTGCGCACCCACGGTGCGGTGGGCAACCCGATCGGCGCCGGCATGGGCCTCGCCGCACCGACGCTGCTCGAACACGGGGACGACGATCTTCTCGAACGTCTGCTTCGACCCACCCTGATCGGCGATCTGCGCTGGTGTCAGCTGTTCAGCGAGCCGGGCGCCGGTTCCGACCTCGCAAGCGCGTCGACGAGGGCGCGTCTCGACGGCGACGAATGGGTGATCGACGGGCAGAAGCTGTGGACCACGAGCGCACACCATGCCGACCTCGGGCTGTTGCTCGCACGCAATGACCCGCTGGCGCCGAAGCATCACGGTCTGTCCTACTTCGTGCTGCCGATGCGTCAGCCAGGTGTCGAGGTGAGGCCGATCCGGCAGATGAACCGCCACTCGTCGTTCAACGAGGTGTTCCTGACGGACGCACGCATTCCGGTCGACCTGGTCGTCGGGCAGCTCGGCGATGGGTGGCGGATCGCTCGCACCACGCTGTTGCACGAGCGTTCGTTCGCGACCCTCCGACCACCCCGTCGAGCGCAACCGGGAGAGACGACCGGGCTGGCGGTCCAGCAGGCCGATGCCGAGGCGGCCGAACACTTCGCGACCTACGTGTGGTACCCGCAACGAGCCGGCCGGGCCGACCTGGTGATCGACCATGCACGTCTTCGGAACCGGCAAGACGACCCTCTGGTTCGCCAGGAGATCGCCCGCCTGTTGTCGTTCGTGCGGGCGAGCGAGTGGACAGCTTCGCGCGCAGCAGCCAGCCGGGCGTTGGGACGAGCGCCAGGTCCGGAGGGCTCGCTCGGCAAACTCGCCGCATCGGAGGTGGCACGGCGCGCCAACCCGCTCCACAGCCGATTGGCCGGAGCGGCGGGCATGCTCGACGGCACCGACCTCGGCGGCACCGACCTCGGCGCGCTCGATCGAACCGTCGCCGAGATCATCGTGTCGACACCGGCGCAGTCGATCGCCGGTGGCACCGACGAGATCCAGAAGAACATCTTGGGCGAGCGGATCCTCGGCCTCCCGAAAGAGCCGTCGACGAACTGAGGCCGACAGCGGTCGTCAGCTCTGGTCACCGATGATCAGGAACGCTTCGCCGTCGGCGACCAGGTTCAGCAGCGCCTGGCGCGGTGACGAGTAGCGCACGACGTCGATGCGGGTGTCTTCGCAGGCCGAGCCGATGGGCAGCCCCTCGCCCTGCTGCCAAGGCGTCTCCGAGTAGCCCATGTCGGGGGCGAGCAGCGGGTCGGTGCGCACGATGACGCCTTGGTAGAAGCGGCCGGAGGCACCCGTGCACGACGATGCGGTGACTTCCGTGGCGCGCATCAACACGTCGCGCGGCACCTCCAGCGAGCGAGCTGCATCGGGCAGGGCGCGCAGACCGGGATCGAGACTGCGCACCTGCCGCACCACCAGTCGAGCGGGGTACGGGCGCTCCCCCGCGGCCAGCCGAGGCCAGCCGGCGTCCATGGTCTTGAACTCGTAGTCGAGGACGACGGTCTGCATCTGCTGCGCTGGGGTCAACGACGCGTTCAGCCGGCTGCGCCACCGCTGCGCCACAGCCTCCGTCTGATCGAAGAGCTCACGCACGGCCCGGTCGTCGAGCACCTGCTCCCCCACTGCCAGCAGGGTCGAGCCCGAACGGCGCTCGATCGACACGTCACCGTCCACACGGCGCACCGTGATCACCTCGGGCAGCGCGATCTCGTCGGGGTCGGGATTCGTGACCGCCACCGATCCTTGCTGCACGTTGATCTCCAGCACGGCATCGTCGCCGATCGCACCACCGGCACCACCGGCACCACCGGCAGGGACCTTCGGCGAGAACGTGAACGTGGCGACACCGTTGTTGC
>JAYUSX010000231.1:0-10657 GCA_043755475.1 Actinomycetota bacterium | reverse complement strand
CATCTTCTTGCCGTTGCGCATCTCGCGCAGCGACTTCCATGCCGGGCACCGATCGAACACCGTTCGTGTGTCGATGCTGAACAGCACGCCGACGCTGCGCGCCGTGGTCTGAGGACGGACAACCGCACCGGTGGCGTTCTCCTCTTTGGCGAAACCGATCACGCGGGCGTACAGATCGGGCCGGCTGTCGTGCTGGGTGAGGCCGAAGCTCACCGGGCGACCACTGCGCCGGCTCACCTCGCCCATCCATGCCAGTTCCGCCCGTGTCTTCGGTACATCGGCATCGTCGCGCTCGCCCTCGCCGATGCGGCTCGCCGACTCGAACACACCTGCGCCGTGGGCACCCAGGACATCGGCGAAGACGTAGAGCTCCTCGGGCTGGGCGTAGGTACCGGGAACCGGCCGACCGTCGGGCACCTTGTGGAGATAGGTGCGGCTGGTGCTGAACCCGAGCGCCCCGGCCTCCATGGCCTCGCGCAGCAGGTCGGCCATCACCGACAGATCGTCCGTGGTGGGTTCGTCGGTACCCATGCTGCGCTCGCCCATCGCATATTGCCGAAGCGCGCAGTGCCCCACCATGCCGCCGACGTTCACGCCCTTCGGCATGCGGTCGATGCTGGCCAGGTACTCGCCATAGGTGACCCAGTCCCACGGCAGACCGGTGAGGATCGCATCGCGCGGGATGTCCTCGACGCTCTCCATCAGTTCGGCCAGGTACTCGCGGTCTTCGGGCTTGCAGGGGGCGAAGGTGACACCGCAATTGC
The DNA here is from genome assembly GCA_043755475.1 of Actinomycetota bacterium. Classification (GTDB taxonomy): domain Bacteria; phylum Actinomycetota; class Acidimicrobiia; order Acidimicrobiales; family Ilumatobacteraceae; genus VFMC01. Next base: position 9,893 of record JAYUSX010000231.1, on the reverse strand, counting down.
CCATCACCACGCTCGTGATCCCGTGATAGCAGCTGCTCGACGCGACCGGATCCCATGCGATCTGAGCGTCGAGGTGGGTGTGGATGTCGACGAAACCAGGCGTGACGATCCGACCCAGCGCATCGATCTCGGTGTGTCCCACGCCGGCCAGTTGGGGTTCGATCGCGACGATGCGGTCGCCGACGATGCCGACGTCGGCCCGCCGTGCCGGGGCGCCGGTGCCGTCGATCACGGAGCCGCCCCGGATGACGAGGTCGTACGCGTGCGCTGGTTGTTCGTGCGTCCGGTACGCGCCGGAATCGCTGTCTTCCGTCATGGCCATGTGCCCCTCATGGTCGTGGAGAGGGCACAACGTACAGGTGCGGTTGTGTCAGATCGCGAGACGAAATCAGACGATTGTGTTGCAGTCTCTTGACGACGCCTAGCACATCGCCATTTCTTGGTGGTGGATGCCGGAAATCCGACGACTGACGACTCATGTCCAGCAAGGTGAACAACTCCGTCACCGGCGTATCCCGGCTCAGAGCGAGCTGCGCAACGACCAGATCTCGGGGAACAGCACCACGTCGAGCATCGCTCTCAGGTAGCTCACCCCGGACGTGCCACCCGTGCCCCGACGGAACCCGATGACACGTTCGACCGTGGTGACGTGGCGGAACCTCCACAGGCGGAAGGCGTCTTCGAAGTCGGCCAGCTCCTCACCCAGTTGGTACAGATCCCAGTGCTGCTCGGGAGCGCGGTACACCTCGAGCCAGGCCGCTTCGACCCTCGGGTCGGCGGCGTAGGGCAGGGTCCAGTCGCGGGCGAGCGCCTCGGCGGGAATCGGCAACCCTCGCCGCGCCAGCGCGCCGAGCGCCTCGTCGTACAACGACGGTGTACGCAACGCCGCGGACACGATCGCGTGCAGGTCGGGGCGATGTTCGTGGGGTTTCAACATCACCTCGCTCTTGTTGCCCGCCGCGAACTCGATGCACCGGTACTGCCAGCTCTGGAAACCGCTGCTGTTGCCGAGGTACGAACGGATCGCCGAGTACTCCGGAGGTGTCATCGTGGCCAACACGTCCCAGGCGTGCACGAGCTGCTCCATGATCCGGCTCACCCGCGACAGCATCTTGAACGTCACGTGCAGGTCGTCGTTGGCCAGCGCCGTCGTGGCTGCGGCCAACTCGTGGAGCATCAGCTTCATCCACAGCTCGCTCGTCTGGTGCTGGACGATGAACAACAACTCGTTGTGGTCGGGCGACAGCGGATGCTGCGCGGAAAGCACCTCGTCGAGATGGAGATAGTCGGAGTAGCTCATGTCTCGGGAGAAATCGAGCTGAGCGCCATCTCGATCGACCCGCGGGTCGGGTGCGGATCCGGAAGTGGTCATCTCATGGAGTGTGCCTGGCCGACGTGACCGCCCCTGTCACCAGGTGGGACGGCAGCACGTCGTAGTGGTCGTGGTCTGCTGCGAAACGCCCCCGTCCCCCGGTCATGGAACGCAGTTCGACCGCGTAGCGGAGGAGCTCTCGCGTGGGGACGTGCGCGGTGATGATCTGCTCTCCATGGTCGGTCGCCTCGGTGCCCATCACCCGCCCGCGCTTGGTGGCGATGTCGCCCATGACATCGCCCTGATGGACGGCGGGAACCGTGACATGCACGTGCGACACCGGCTCGAGCACGACGACGCCGGCGGTGGCGAGCGCTTCTTTCAGCCCCACCGACGCGGCGGTCCTGAACGCCATCTCGCTCGAGTCGACGCTGTGGAACTTGCCGTCGTAGCACTCCACCTTGACGTCGACCACCGGAAGCCCGTGCACGCCCCCGTTCACCATCGTCTCCTCCACTCCCTTCTGCACAGCGGGAACGAGCGCGCGCGGGATGGCACCACCGACCACGGAATCCACGAACACGAGACCCTCGCCACGGGGCAGCGGTGACACACGCATCTTGGCGACCGCAAACTGTCCGTGGCCTCCGCTCTGCTTCTTCACCTTGCCTTCCACGTCGGCGCGACCAGCGATGGTCTCGCGATACGCCACGCGCACCGGCTCGGTCTCCACCGCCACACCGAACTTGCGTGCCAACCGTTCGAGCGTGACGGCGATGTGGATGTCGCCGACCCCTCGCAACACCGTCTGATGCGTCTCGTCGCTGCGATCGACGACCAGCATCGGGTCTTCCGACTGCAGGCGAGTGAGCGCGCCACCCAACTTGTCGTCGTCGGTCTGTGTTCGCGGCACGATGCCGACGCCCAACTGCGGAGCATCGGACTCGACGTTCGCCACCCGAACGGGCAGCCCCTTCGGCGCCAAGGTGTCGCCCGTGCGCACCGACGCGAGTCGGGAGACGGCGGCGATGTCGCCGGCGCACACCTCGCCGACGGACGTCTGGTCCCTGCCACGCAAGGAGAACAAGCCGTGCAACCGTTCGTCGGTGCCGGTGCGGCTGTTCACCAGGTGGTGGTCGGCCCGAACGGTGCCGCTCAACACCTTGAACACCGACAATTGACCGACGAACGGATCGGCGATGGTCTTGAACACATGGACCACCGGCTGACCATCAGGGTCTGCCGGCACCTGCACCGACTCGCCACCCGCCAACACGATGCCGGTCGATCTGCCGGCGACGGACCGAGCTCGCACACGAAGTCGGCAAGTCGATCGAGGCCGACGCCGGTCGCCGCCGACCCGACCAGCACAGGGAACTCCAGCCCATCGAGCACCTCTCGGCGCAGCGTGCGCTCCAGATCGGCGACCGACACCTCGTCACCCGACAAGTACCGCTCCAGTTGGTGGTCGTCACCCGCCACGATCTCCTCGACGACGTCGTCGTGAAGACGATGTTCTTCGTCGGCCACATCGAGCGGCATCGGCTCGGTGTGATGCGTGCCGCCCGGCTCGTACTCGAGTGCCTCTTCACTCAACACGTCGGCGATCCCGTGCAGTGCGCCGGCTTCGCCGAGGGGCAACTCCAGCGGAACGAACCCCTCCCCGAACGCTGCCCTCAACTGCTCGAGCACTCCGTGGAAGTCGGCGCGGTCCTTGTCCTCTTTGTTGACGAACACCATCCGTGGAAGCCCTCGTGCAGCGGCCCGGCGCCAGAGCAGTTCGGTCGACACCTCCACGCCATCGACCGCGCTCACGACGAACACCGCCAGATCGCACACGCTCAGCGCGGCGTCCACCTCGGCTTCGAAGTCGGCATACCCCGGCGTGTCGAGCAGGTTCACCCGATAGGTGCGACCGTCGGAGGCCGTCCAGTCGAAGGGCGCCACGGCGAGCGACAACGAGAGCTTGCGCTTGACGCTCTCGGGTTCGGTGTCGAGTGCGCTGGTGCCGTCGTCGACGCGGCCACCACGGGTGACCGCGCCACTGAGGGCCAACAACGCATCGGCCACCGACGTCTTTCCGACACCACTGTGGCCAAGCAGGGCGACGTTGCGGACCTTGTCGGTCCGGCTATCGGTCTGGCTGTCCGTCTGGAGATCGACCATCCCAGAACTCCTCTCACGACGTCTCGTCGCCGGTGATTCACCGAGACTCACCGCGCGCGCTGAACCTGTTCCACGTGGCCAGCGTCAGCGACGGTAGTCGGAACCGGCACGATGCCGATACGGACCTACGTCCCGACCGCCATGCAGCGTCAGACCAGGAGTCAGACCAGGAGTCAGACCAGGAGTCAGAGCAGGCGGCGACCGGCGGCCCACGCCGTCAGCTCGTGCCGATTGGAGAGCTGCAGCTTCCGCAGCACCGCCGACACATGGGTCTCCACCGTCTTCACCGACAGGTGAAGCCGCGACGCCACTTCGCGATAGGTGTATCCCCGTGCGATGAGTCGCATCACCTCTTGTTCCCGGGCGGTCAACAGGTCGAGCTCCGGATCGGTCGGTGCGGGAAGGTGCCCCGAGAACGCGTCGAGCACGAACCCGGCAAGCCTGGGAGAGAACACCGCATCACCATCGTGGACCCGACGGATCGCGTCGACCAGTTCCGATGCATCGATCGTCTTGGTGACGTATCCCCGGGCGCCGGCCCGGATGACCGCGACGACATCTTCGGCCGCGTCCGACACGGACAACGCGAGGAACACCGCGTCCGACCACTGGGCCAGCACCCGCTCGATGATCGTGCGGCCACCGCCATCGGGCAGATGCACGTCCACCACCGTCACGTCAGGACGCATCGAGAGGATCCCGACCACCGCATCCTCGACGGTGCCGGCTTCCCCGATGACATCGACAGAGTCCCCGATCTCGGCGCGGACCCCTGCGCGAAACAACACGTGGTCGTCCACCAGGTACACGCGCATCAGCACGCCCCCCTCTCGCCGCTCGGAGGTGCCCACGGATGCGGCTCCGTCGAGGTCACCGAGCTCGATCCGGTCTCGAGGCCGGCCGTGTCGCTCACGGGTGCTGACAGATGCACCTCGGTGCCTTCGCCGGGTACTGAATCGATTCGCGACGTCCCGCCGACGCGCTCGAGGCGCGCCTCGATACTCATGGCGATGCCACGACGGTCGGGGGCGGCGTCTGCCCTGTCGAACCCGCAGCCCCGGTCGCGAACGAACACCTCAGCGACATCGTCGTGCACCTCGGCGAACACCGACACCTCGTGCACCCCGCTGTGCTTGGCAGCGTTCACACACGCCTCGCGCGTTGCCTGAACGAGGGCATCGGCCACGTCATCCATCGCCGCGTCTCCCACGATCACCACCTCGATGCGCATGTTGTAGGCGGCCTCCACCTCCGACGCAGCGCGCCGGAGCGTCGCTGCGAACGAATGAACCATCGCTCCCGTCGCATCCCGCGGGCCGTAGAGCCACTCGCGCAGTTCTCGCTCCTGTTGCCTGGCCAGCGTCATCGTGCGCCGGGGATCGTCGGCCGTGCGTTGGATGAGCGCGAGCGTCTGCAGCACCGAGTCGTGGAGGTGGGCGGCCATGGCTTCTCGTTCTTGCGAACGAATCCGTTCCCGCCGCTCGGCAGCCGCTTCCTGCGCGAGCCGTGTGAGCCACGGCCCGACGAGTGTCGCAACGCCGATGACGGTGATCGCAGTCGCGAACGCGCCCACACGAACGCTGCTCGACGTGTTCTCGCGGACGCCCACGAGCACCAGCCCGAACGCCACGAGCAGCGCCCCGGCGATCAGACGGAACCGAGCGCGGCGGCCCGTGGTGAGCTCCGCCACGGGAGTGCCGGCGAACGCTTGCCACGGTTTCTCGCCGACCTCGGGGCGCACCACTCCGATCACCACCAGCCCGGCCGCCACGGCCACCATCGGCAGCATCACCGCGTCGCCGAGCCACAGACCGGTGGAACGCACCACCAGCAACAGCCCGAGGGCGACGCAGGCGACCGCCAGGTTTCGTTGCGGGTCGAGAGCACGGGTCACCGGCGGCACCCCCGCTGGGCGCGCGAACACGCTGCCCACCGCATAGATCACCAGCCCGAGGCCGCCGGCGACGGTGAGCACCACCAATGCCACTCGCACCAGCGTCGCGTCCACTCCGTGGTCGTCGGCGAAACCTCCCGCCACGCCCGCCACGACACGACCATCGTCGCGACGGGTGAAGGCCAGCGTGCCCACGCCGCCGCCCACTCGGCGCGGGGATCGGTGCGAGGTTCCGGCTGCCACGTGGGAATCATCGCACGGAGAACGTCGGTCGGCATCGGGGCCATCCCCCCTCTCACCCTGACCGCCACCCTGACTGCCACCCCGACTGCCACTCGAAACTCGCCCCGAAACGTCACCGCGGAGGCGCACCGTCCACGCTCCACGTGACCGATCCGTCGGGGATCGGTCGGAATCGATCGGGGATCGGATCGGTCGGGATCGGTCGGGATCGGATCGGTGACGACTCAGGGTCGATCCAGGGTGCTCCCCGATGTGCAGGCCGACAGGATGCCCGATGCTGATGCCATGGACGAACAGACTGCACTCATGAACGACGAACCCGTCGTCGGCGGGACCGCCACCGGCCCGGACCCGACCCCTTCGACGGACCCCTCTCTCGGGCGTACCCCGTGGTACCGCCTTCCCGTGTTTCGCGACACCAGCGACACGAGGCTCGGGGGCGTCGTGTCCGGCATCTGCCGGACCTACGGTTTCGATCGACGCACCAGCCGCATCGCGCTCGTGCTGGCCTCGCTGGTGCTGCCGGTGCTGGTGTTGGTGTACGTGATCGCCTGGATCCTGCTGCCCAACACACAGGCCCAGGCGCAACCGCTCGCGGACGTGGTCGGCGACCGTCGCCGTTTCCCCTTGTACGTGGCCCTCGGCCTGGTCGTCGTTGCCGGCGGGCTCGGTTCGATCGGATCGTGGTTCGTGTTCGGTGACTTCCCGTGGGGCGTCGGACTGATCGCACTCGGCGTGCTGCTGTGGGCCACCCCGTCGCTCCGCCCCGGTCGCCGCCGCGACGGCCTCCCTCAGGCGGACCCGGGTTCCAGCGGAGCCGCGTTTCCGATTCCGGCCGGAGTCAGCGCGCCTGCAGACGGTCAGACCGACGCAATCGTCGATCCCGCGACCTACGAGCCGACCACCCTCATGCCCGGCGCTCCATTGCCGACGCCGGCACGAGCAGGTGCCGGTGGCAGTGGCTCGATGGGCAGCGGCGGCACGCTGCTCACACCACCGCCGATGCCGGCGACCCCACGACGTCGTCGGTTCCCGATCGCGTCGATCACGGCACTCGTCATCGCCGCAGGCGTCGCAGGCACGGCCGCCGGCGACGCTCTCGGCTGGTGGGACGTTCGGGTGCTGGGCGTCGTGGTCGCCTCGATGATCGCATTCACCGCCGGGCTGGCGATCAGCGCGATCGTCAACCGGGCGTGGTTCTTCGTGCCGATCGTGCTGGTGCTGGGAGGCGCTGCCTCGTTCCTGGTCGTCGCCGAACCGTCCCTCGACGGTGGTGTGGGTGAACGAACGAGCCGGCCGACGACTGTCGCCGATGCAGAGCAGGCCCACGACCTTGCTATCGGGGAACTGACCCTCGACCTCGTCGACGTGCCGCTCGATCGGGAGGTTCCGCTGCGGGTGACGGCCGAGATCGGCATCGGCCGCTTGCACGTCATCGTGCCGGCCGGTGCCACGTTGGTGGTCACCAGCGACGTCGGCACCGGTCACGTGATGGTCGGCGACCGAGAGGTGCTCGCGGGCGTCCGCCAGGACGACCGACGTACGATCGCGGCGGTCGGCGAATCCACCGGCACGATCGAGCTCGACCTCCGGGTCGGCATCGGCGAGATCGACCTCGACCGCGACGCCTTCTCGGTACTCTCGATCGATGAGTCGCTCGACGGTGAGTCTCTCGTCGACGCCGGGGCGTGATCGGCATGAACCTGGTGGTGACGGTAGCGCCCACGCCGCTCGGCGCCGCGCTGCTCGGCGTTCTGGCCCTGGCCGCGATCTGGGATCCCGGCCCGACGAGCTCGGTGCGGGCGGGCTCCGAGCGGCAGGGCGTCGGTAAGAGACCTACAGTCACTTCATGACCGCCGCAGCCAGCCCTCGCAACGATCTCATCCGCATGGGACTCCAGATTCCTCTGTTCACCTACCCCGGCGTCGAGGACCGCGACCTCTTCGAACGGGTCGCCGCGATCGCCACGACCGCCGAGGCGAGCGGCTTCGACAGCATCTGGGTGATGGACCACTTCTACCAACTGCCGGGCCTCGGCGCCCCGAGCGACAACATGTTCGAGGCGTACACGCTGCTCACCGCGATCGCCGCCCGCACGTCGACCGTCCGCCTCGGGGCGATGGTCGGCGGCATGACCTACCGCAACCCGGCCTTCCTCGCGAAGGCAGTCACCGGGCTCGACGTGATCTCCCGCGGCCGAGCGATCTGGGGCATCGGCGCCGGGTGGTTCGAGCTCGAGCACGACCAGTACGGCTACGAGTTCGGCACGTTCACCGACCGCTTCGAGAAGCTCGAGGAGGGCCTGCAGATCGTGAAGAGCATGTTCATCGAGCCCACCACCACCTTCGACGGCAAGTGGTTCAAGGTCACCGAGGCGATGAACTACCCCAAGCCCATCCAGGCGGGTGGCCCGCCGGTGTTGATCGGCGGCAGCGGTGAGCGCAAGACGCTGCGGATGGTCGCTCAGTACGCGGACGCCTGCAACGTCTTCGGGGAACCAGGCCAGGTGCGCCACTTGATGGACGTCCTCGACGGGCACTGCGAACGCCTCGGCCGCGACCCGAAGACCATCTGTCGCACCCGTCTCGGCACCCTCGTCATCGGCCCGACCATGGAGGCCGCCACCGCGAAGATCACGTCGCGTTTCGGCGTGGCGAGCCTCGACGACCTGCCGGCCGAACTGCTGGCACGCGTGAAGGGCATGTTCATCCTCGGCGACGCCGACGCGGTGGGCGAGCAGGTGCAAGAGCTCCTCGACGCTGGTCTCGATGGCCTCGTCGTCAACATGCCCGACGCCCACGACCTCGAGGCGGTCGAGTTGGCCGGTTCGGTGCTCGGCCCACTCCTCCGCGGCTGACGGCCGTCGCCACGACCCACCCGATCGGTGGCGTCCGCGTCCGAAACACGCCGGTTCCGCCCACGTTGAGGCACCTATCCTCGTGGGATGACCATTCCTTCGGCCACGTCCGCCACATCGGATGCGTCCGTCACCACCGTCGTGCACGGCACCTGTCATCACGACTGTCCCGACAGCTGCGGTTGGCAGGTCACGGTCACCGATGGCGTGGCCGTGCAGCTCCGCGGCAACCCGGACCACCCGTACAGCGCCGGCGAACTGTGTCCCAAGGTGAACCGGTTCCTCGACCGCGTCTACAGCCCTGATCGGATCACCGCGCCGATGCGGCGGGTCGGCGCGAAAGGCGATGGCTGCTTCGAGACGATCACATGGGCCGAAGCGCTCGAGGAGATCGGCACACGACTGCGACAGATCATCGACACCGACGGTCCCGGCGCGATCGTGCCGTTCATCAGTGCGGGCAACCAGAGTTCGCTCGCCATCTTGTTCGGAGAGCGGTTCTGGAATCACCTCGGCGCAGCCGAGCTCACCGGAGCCCTCTGCGGTGCCGTGGCGGGGGCCGGCACCGCCAGCACCTACGGCACCGGCAAGGCGCTCGACCCGACCGAGGTACGGCACTCGCAGTTGATCCTGTTGTGGGGCACCAACACCCGCCTCACCAACCGCCATCTGTGGCCGATCATCGAACAGGCCAGGGCCGATGGCGCCACGGTGGTCGTCATCGACCCGATCCGCACGATGACCGCCGACAGCGCCGATTGGTTCGTGCAGCCGCTGCCCGGAACCGACGTCGCGCTGATGCTGGCGATGATGCACGTGCTGATCCGCGACGACCTCGTGGATGCCGAGTGGGTGCAGGCTCACACAATCGGTTACGACCAGCTCGCCCAGCACGTGGCGGAGTGGACGCCCGAACGCGCCGAGGCGACGTGCGGGGTGGTGGCGACCGACATCGAGCGTCTCGCGACCATGTACGGCACCACCCGACCAGCGGCGATCCGCACCCTCATCGGTGCCGAGCACCACGAGCACGGCGCGATGTTCTTCCGCACGCTCACCTGCCTGCCGGCTCTCGTCGGTGCCTGGCGCCACCAGGGCGGCGGCTACGCACGCAGCACCAGCTCGTGGAGCAACGAGGTGTTCGACTACGCCGCGCTCGGTCGCCCCGACCTCTTGGCTGGCCGCCAGCCGCGCAGCCTGCAGATGGCGCATCTGGGCCAGCACCTCACCAACACCGACGAGCCGGTGTACGGCATCGTGATGATCGGCGTCAACGCAATGGTGTCGGTACCGAATACCGAGCTGGTACGCAAGGGTCTCGAGCGCGACGACCTGTTCACGGTGGTCCACGACCAGTTCCTCACCGACACCGCCCGCTACGCCGACATCGTGCTGCCCGCCACCACCCACATCGAGGCCAC
>JAYUSX010000230.1:0-4243 GCA_043755475.1 Actinomycetota bacterium | reverse complement strand
TGGCGAGTGGGTTGGCGCTGGTGCCCGAGCGGCGGAGGATCTTCAAGGATCTCACGGTTGCCGAGAACCTCAGGTTGGCAGGCAGCACCGTCGCGAAGTCGCTGCGTCACTCGCGCATGGAGGAGATGGGTGATCGGTTCCCCGCGCTGCGTTCGAAGTGGGACGTGTCCGCCGGGTTCTTGTCGGGTGGTCAGGCGCAGCAACTCGCCGTCGCTCGGGCGCTGATGTCGGCACCGAAGGTCTTGCTCCTCGACGAGCCGTGCCTCGGTCTCGCTCCCACCATGGTCGATGTGATCTTCGAACTGCTCGACCAGCTGCGGTCACAAGGTTGCACGATCCTGGTGGTCGAGCAGCAGGCCCAGCGGGTGCTCTCCGTGGCCGATCGCGGCTACGTCATACGCACCGGTGTGATCGTGGCCGAGGGTTCTGGACCCGAACTCTCCGGCCGGCCCGATCTCTTCGACACCTACATCGGCGGTTCGTGATGACGGAGTTCGTGCAGAACCTGATCGACGGTCTGGGCAACGGCAGCACGTACGCGCTCCTGGCGGTCGGCGTGTCGATGCTGTTCGGCGTGATGCACCTCGTCAACTTCGCTCATGGCGAACTGTTGACGATCGGTGCGTACGTGATCTACGGAATGCGCTCCAACGACATCTCCTGGTGGGCGACCATTCCTGTCGCGATCCTCTCCGCAGTGATGTTGTCGGTGCTGATCGAGCTCGTCGCATTTCGGCGGGTGCGCACGGCCAGCGCGTTCACCTTGTTGCTGACGTCGTTCGCGATCGAGATCCTGTCGCACGCTGCGTGGAGGATCGGTGTGTCGTCGACGCCGCGGCGCTTCGAGGCTCCGAACATCGCGTTCAAAGTGGTGGAGATCGGGCCGTTCAACATCGAGATCTGGGACGTGGTGAGCATCGCTGTCGCGGTCGCGTGCTTCGTCGCGACGGCAGTCATGCTTCGCACCACCATGTTCGGGCTGTCGATCCGCGCCGCGAGCGAAGACTTCGACGCCGCACGGTTGATGGGCGTGAAGGCCAACCGGGTGATCTCCGGAGCGTTCGCATTCGCGGGCCTGCTGGCGGGCATCGCCGGCGCGATCTGGCTCGTCCGTCGCGGTCAGGCCGACCCCCGCATGGGCGCCGAACCGTTGTTGAAAGCGGTGATCGCAGCGATCATCGGTGGCCTCGGCAGCCTTCCCGGAGCGGTGGTCGGCGGTCTGTCGCTCGGCATCGCCGAGGTGTACTTCCGCTCATGGTTGCCGAGCGATCTGCAGGGCCTCACGGACAGCTTCGTGTTCGTGGTGATCGCCATCCTGTTCGTCGTCAGGCCACAAGGTCTGTTCAACGTCGCGTCAGCGGAGCGTGTGTGATGACGTCGCCGGGTACGGGGAGCGGGACGGATGTGGCCGCCGGTCCTCACGCCGGGCGGGCACGGGCCAGTGGCTCGTCCCGTTCGCAGCTCCGATCCGTTGCCCTGCCGTCGCTTCTGGCGAACTGGGCATTGCTCGGCGTGCTGTTCGCTGTCGGCGCGTTGTACGCGACGGGTGGCAGCTCGGCGCGCGATCTGCTGATCTCCGACCTCCTGATCAACCTCGTGCTGGTCGTCGGTTTCCACATCTTCATCGGCAACACAGGCGTGCTGTCGTTCGGCCACCTGGGCATCGCCAGCGTCGCCGCGTACACGATGGCGCTGCTGGCCGTGCCGTCCGACCGCAAGCTGGTGCTGATCCCGAAGGCCCCGTGGGGCATCCCCGAGATCGAGCTGAGCCCGCTCGTCGCCTCACTGATCGGCGTCGGCGTCGGTGTGGTGGTCGCGGTGTTGTTGGGTCTGGTGGCCGCTCGAACGTCCGGTCTGGCCGCGACGATGATCACGCTGGCGTTCCTGGCGATCGTTCGCCAGGTGGCCGAGAACCGCAAGGACCTCACGGGCGGGGCACAGAACCTGAGCAGCGTGCCACGCCTGGAGGGTTGGTCGTGGCCGGTGTTCGGCGCGCTGCTGGCGATCACCATCGCTGTGTTCTTCCGCTCGTCCAAGATCGGCCGGCTGGCGGTCGCCACTCGCGAAGACGAGCTCGCCGCGGGGGCGATGGGCATCGAGGTGTTCACTCCTCGGCTCATCGCGTTCGTGGTGGGCGGTGGCGTCGTTGCCTTCGGCGGCATTCTCCGAGTGCAGTCGCTCGGCTCGATCGGTCCGTCGCAGTTCAGCTTCGAGTTCACCATCTTGATCCTGGCGATGCTGGTCGTGGGCGGGATGCGCACCGTCACCGGAGCGATCACCGGCACGGTGTTCATCACCGTCGGCAAGGAGATCACGCGGTTCCTCGGCGACGGTCCGGACTTCCTCGGCTTCACGTGGCCGAAGGTGGATGGCTTGCCCGATCTGTTCCTGGCCGGCTCGCTGCTCGCCGTGCTGCTGACGCGCCCGACCGGGCTCCTCGGCGAGTTCGACCTGGGCCGTTGGGTCTCGACGCGAATGCGAACTTCTGCGTCTGCCCCAGCGGTGGCCGAGCCGGACGATCGCGCTCCGGTCGTCCCGGCGCCGAGCGCACCGCAGACCTCGCCTGATGAGCTGGTGACCAACGGTCTCGGTGTCGTGTTCGGTGGGTTCACCGCTGTCGACAACGTCTCGATCACCGTGGCGCCGGGTCGCATCCACGGGCTGATCGGCCCGAACGGTGCTGGCAAGACCACGTTCGTCAACCTCCTCACGGGCCAGGTCGAGCCGACCGCCGGCACCGTCCACATCGGCGACAGGTTGCTCAGCGGCGCGCCGTACAAGCGAGCACGAGATGGCGTGGCGCGCACCTTCCAGAACCTCCGCGTCTTCCCGTCGCTGTCCGTTCGCGAGAACGTCGCCGTGGCTGATCTGATCGCGCACGACCACCGATCGCATCGAACCGGGGTGAGCGTCGACGAACTCCTGGCGTTGTCGGGTCTGTCCCAGATGGCCGAACGCGCCGCCTCGACACTCGACTACGGCAACCAACGGCGGCTCGAGATCGCTCGCGCCGCGGCATTGCGACCCGACTTCTTGCTCCTCGACGAGCCGACCTCGGGCATGAGCTCGTCGGAGTCGCTCGAGATGGTCGACCACGTTCGTCGTGTGGCAACCGCGATCGGCGCCGGCGTGCTGGTGATCGATCACGACCTCGGGTTCATCACCAACATCTGCGAGCACATCACGGTGCTCGATCAAGGCACGGTGCTCGCCGAGGGCACAGCCGAGGAGGTTCAGCGCGATCAACGGGTCATCGAAGCCTACCTCGGCTCTGGTCATGCCTGATCCAAGGCCGTACGCAGCCGCGGTACCCCGTGCCGCGAAGCGCGAGCGGTTCGCCGAGGAGGTTGCCACTGAGCTGAGGGAGCTGATTCTCTCCGGCCGGCTCGGGTCGGGTGAACGGATCGATCAGGATGCCGTCGCCGACTCGCACGGGATGAGTCGTCTCCCGGTGCGCGAAGCGCTGATCGCCCTCGAACAAGAAGGCCTAGTCGTCAACACGCCGCGGCGAGGTGCTTACGTGGCCCAGTTCAGCCCCGAAGATGTGCAGGACCAATACGAGGTGTACGGCCTGGTCGCCGGGATCGCCGCCGCTCGTGCTGCCGAGCGACTGGATGCCGCCGAGCTGGTCGAGTTGCGCAAGGCGCACGTGCAGTTCGTGAAGGCCAAGGGTGGGGTCGCCCAACAACGTTCGAACGAAGCATTCCACCGGATCATCAATCGCGCCGCGAGTCCTCGGCTGCGCAGCCTGCTCGGGCTCCTGGCGCGCAGCCTGCCGTCGCATCACTACATGTTCGACAGCACCTGGTCGCTGCTGGCGGCCGATCACCACGAGCAGGTGCTGATCGCGATCGAACGTCGCGATCCAGTCGGCGCGCGGGTGGCGATGACCCAACACCTCGTCGAGAGCGGTCATCAGGCGGTCGTCGCGCTGACGAGCAAGGGCTTCTGGGCGAACGATCACGTCGCCGGCTGAGGAGCCGCCGTCCGGTCCTCGGCACCGATGCGCCCGGCTCACACGTCTTGGGTCACACCCCGGCCGCGACCTTGGTCTCGCCCACGGGGTCGATGCGCTGGGCCAGGATCACACCGACGATCACGACGCCTGCGCCGACGGCCTCCAGTGGACTGATCTCCTCGCCCAGGAACACCGCTGACCAGACGATCGCCAGGGCGACCTCGAGCGTCATGATCATCGCCATCACCCCAGGCGCGAGGTGGCGCAGGGCGCGGAAGAAAAACG
>JAYUSX010000229.1:0-29413 GCA_043755475.1 Actinomycetota bacterium | reverse complement strand
CGCCACCGACGGCGGCCCGCTCGTCGACGAACCGTTCGGCCTCGGGGTCGTCGGAGAGACCGCCGGCCAGATCGTCGGATCGCTTCCGGCTCGGCTCGGGGCGGACCGAGAGGATCGACGTCCCGATCCCCAGATTCCCTGAACCTTCGTCGACGACCGGTCTCCTCCCAGCGAGCTGGCACCAGGTCGGGGTCACGTCGGCGACCTCTGGCAGATCGAGCTCGAGGTGGAACGGTTCGAGACCGGGGTCAGCACAGCGGACCGTCGCGAGCGGAGACCGGCCGACGAGATGTCGCCCCGGCGCAACGTGGACCGTGCGGCCGGCGTCGGGCCCGCAGGTCCAGGTGAGCCGCCACCGCACGGGCGCCCCATCGAGGTGGGTGATGCCATCGACGACGTCGATGCCGTCGATGACCTCGAGGCCGGTGACGAGCGGGGTGGGCAGCAGGTTCACGCCACACAGAGGTGTGGTCTGCGGGCACGTCCGGAAAAGAACAGCCCCATCCCCGTCGCCTTGACGAACTCTTGACGAACTCGTCGATCGGCGGTGAGTCGACCGGTGAGCCGTGCGGAGAGGGTGGATCGGCACCGTCTCGTCATGCATCGACCCATTCCGTCCTCATCGTCCTCCGGCACCCCGAGTCGGCACGACCCGTCGGTCCCGGCCGCAGATCGACCTGCACCGCTCCCGTCGTTCCGGGCCGCCAGGCCCGCACCGCACCACCTGCTGTCGCGGCTGCAGCTCGAGTGGGACCGGTTGGTCCGATCACCCGCGATCCTCCGGCAGGCCTGCGCTTGGGAGCTGCCCGTGGCCAGATTCGCATCGCTGGACGAACTGTTGCGAGCCGCCGGGCTTGGTCGGCACGAATGCGGCGCGCACGATGATGACGAGCTCCTCGCCGCGCTCGTGTCGATCGCCCGCCACGACGACCTGGCGGCTCGAGTGGTGCTGCAGCGCCTGCTCCCCGGGGTGTCGTCGATCGTTCGCCGGAGGCGCTCGTTCACCGCACAACTCGACGCCACCGACGAGTTGCTCGCGGCGATGTGGACGGTGATTCGCACCTATCCGATCGAACAGCGCCCGCGCTTCGTGGCGGCGGGTCTGCTCCGGGCGGCGGACTACGCCGCCTTCCAGCGGTTCCAGCGCCGGCAGGCGGTTCACATCCCGCAGCCGACATCGACGTTCGATCGTTGTCTCTCCGACGACGTTGCCGTCACGCCGGCCGAAGAGCTGGCCGAGCTGCTCGACATGGCCCGCGCCGCCGGCATGGCACCGGACGACCTCGAACTGGCGGAACGGTTGGGCCGCGGCGAATCGACGCTGCAGATCGCCGCGCTGCGGGCCGTGACCGACCGAACGATCCGCAACCACCGCGCCGCGGTGGCATATCGACTGCGAGCTGTCGCCAGAGCCGCGAGCTGAGCACGCCAACATCGGCCAACACCCGGTCACGCGGCGCCCGGACAGACCAGGCGGGCCGGGTCAGATCAGACGGTCTCGCTCATCAGCCAGGCGAGGTGCTGGATCATCGGGGGGATGCACCGCTCGATCACGTCGTACATGGTGCGGTAGGCCTCGGGGCCCTTGCCCCACGGGTCGCTCAGCTCTTCGTCGCCCGGCATGCCGTACGGATCCCAGCGCCGCAGCAGCTGCAGTTGTTCGGGTTCGACGGTTCGATAGAAGCCGCTGCGTTGATCGATCGATCCGCCGAGCCGGCGAAGGTCGTCGATGTTGTAGGAGTCCATCGCCACGATCAGATCGAACCGTGCGAAGTCGTCTGGATGGATGAGCCGGCCGATGTGGTTCACCCGGAATCCACGACGTGCGCCTTCGGCGGTGGCGAGCGGGTGCGGGTGGTCGCCTCGGTGGTGCCCGGTGGTGCCCGCCGAGTCGAACACGATGTTCGACAGACCCTGTGCCGTCGCGACCTGCATCGCCACTGCGTGCGCGGCTGGGGAACGGCAATGGTTGCCCATGCACGCAAACAACACAGAAATCGGCAGCGCCCCTCCCATGCCCGCGAGTATCGCAGCCTCGCGCACCCCTCATGAGCGGTGAGTGGTCACCTTGAACAACTCTTGCCGCCCGTGACCGATCTGTGGCCGGAGGTGCGACGGTGCGTGGCGGATTCGGGTCGTCGATTCGAGATCGCAGGCGTCTCAGGAGGCCGTGAAGCGACGGAGACGGAGGCTGTTGCTGAGGACGAACACGCTGGAGAACGCCATCGCTGCGCTGGCCACCACGGGCGAGAGAAGTCCCGACGCGGCGAGCGGGATCGCGGCGACGTTGTAGGCGAAGGCCCAGAACAGGTTCCCCTTGATCGTCGAGAGGGTGCGTCGGCTGAGGCGAACAGCGTCGGCGACCGCGGGCAGCTCGGAACGGACCAACGTGAGGTCGCTCGCCTCGATCGCGACGTCGGTGCCCGATCCCATCGCGATGCCGAGATCTGCTTGCGCCAGCGCTGCCGCATCGTTCACGCCGTCGCCCACCATGGCCACGACCGCTCCTTCGGCCTGCAGGGTGCGCACGACCTCCAACTTGGCGGCAGGCATCACGTCGGCGTGGATGTCGGTGCTGGCGATGCCCACCGCGGCACCCACGAGCTCGGCGGTCGCTCGATTGTCGCCGGTGAGCAGCACGGGCCGCAGGCCGAGTGCACGCAACGCTCGCACCCCTGCGGCGCTGCTCGGCTTCACCGTGTCGGTGAGGCCGATGGTGCCGAGCACCTGGCCGTCGGCGACCACCTCGATCATCGTCGCAGCTGCGCCGACCTCGATTTGGTTGCCGACGGTGCCGACCGACGCCCGTCGTACCGTCACCTCGACACCGTCGACCGTGCCGTGGGCGCCGACGCCAGGCTCGTTGCGAAACTGTTGGACGACGGATCGAGCGATACCGGCACGGTCGGTGTAGGCGACGACCGCTCGAGCGATGGGGTGCTCGCTCGCGGCTTCGACCGCGCCCGCCATCGCCAACATGCGATCCAGTCCGAGCGGGTCGGCGGTCCACACCTCGGCGACCTGCATCACGCCGGTGGTGATCGTGCCGGTCTTGTCGAGCACCACCGTGTCCACCCGCCGCGTGCTCTCCAACACCTCCGGACCCTTGATGAGGATACCGAGCTGGGCGCCTCGACCGGTGCCGACGAGCAGAGCCGTCGGCGTGGCCAGACCGAGCGCACAGGGGCAGGCGATGATCAAGACCGCCATCGCCGGGCCCATCGCGTCTTCGAAGCTGCCGGTTCGCCCGAACCACATTCCGAGCGTGGCGACCGCAAGGGTGACCACGACCGGAACGAACACGGCCGCCACACGGTCGGCCAACCGCTGGACCGGCGCCTTGCCGCTCTGAGCCTGCTCGACGAGGCGCGCCATGTGCGCAAGGGTGGTGTCGGCGCCCACGCGACTCGCCTGCACGACCAGGCGGCCATCGGTGTTGATCGTGGCACCGATGACCGCATCACCCACCTGAACATCTCGAGGCAGGCTCTCACCCGTGACCAGCGACGTGTCGATCGAGGACCGACCGTCGACCACGGTCCCATCGGTGGCGATGCGTTCGCCCGGGCGCACAACGAAACGATCCCCTACCATCAGGTCGCCGGCCGGCACCTCTCGCTCGCCACCGTCCGCATCGAGCAGTCGGGCGACGCTGGCGCCGCGTTCCAGCAGGGCGCGCAACGCGCCACCGGCCTGGCGCTTCGACCGGGCTTCGAAGAACCGCCCGGCCAGGATCAGCGCAACGGTGGTGGAGGCGACCTCGAGGTACAGGTGGTGGTTGTCGCCGACACGACCGACGAGTGACATCTCCATCGTCATCCCGTTGTCGCCGGCGGCGGTGAAGAACAGCGCGTAGGCACTCCAACCGAACGCGGCGAGCACACCGATCGACACCAGCGTGTCCATCGTGGCCTCAGCTTGACGGAAGTTCTTCCAGGCGACGCGGTGGAACGGCCATGCGGACCATGTGGCCACGGGCATCGCGAGCGCAAACGCGAGCCACTGCCAGTTCCGGAACTGCAACGCGCCCACCATCGACAGCAACAGCACGGGCAGCCCCAGCGTCGTCGCGACGACGAGACGTTGCAGGAGCGGGTCCGCCCAGACGGACACAGCGGTGGCCGGAAGTTCGCCTTCGCCACGGCGGCTGGGCGATGACGGCACGCGCGCGTCGTAGCCGATGGACTGCACGGTGGCGATGAGGTCGCTCGGTGACGTTGCCGTTGGGTCGAACGACACCGTCGCCTTCTCGGTCGCGTAGTTCACCGAGGCGACCACGCCGTCGAGACGGTTGAGCTTCTTCTCGATCCGGGCCGCACATGCCGCGCAGGTCATGCCGCTGACCTCGAGGTCGACGTGGTCCGTGGCAGCGATCTTGCCGGGATCGTCGAGCGCCGTCACGACCCCTCCTCCATGTCCATCGGCTCGGTGTCGCTGTGGTCCATCCGGTCGGCGGGCTCATCGCGTGTCGGGAACTGGGCCCCGAGTGCATATGCGCCGCCGAACGCAACGACGAGGACCACGGCGAAGCCGGCGAGGCGGTTGCGAATGCGAGTCATCGTCTGGTCCGTTCGGGGGGTGCGTGAGTGCAGGTGTCGGTGGAAGAAGGTGGATGTGGGTGATCGAAGCTCAGCCGACGGCTTCGAAGCCGGCCTCGTCGACCGCGGCGAAGATGGCCGTGCGGTCGAGGTTCGTGCCCTCGACGACGACGGCCTTGGTGACGAGGTCGACATCGACCGTGTCGACGCCGGCGAGCTTGCCGATCTCGCCCTTGACGGCGGCCTCGCAATGGCCACAGGTCATGCCGGGAACGGTGAAGTTGAGCGTTGTCATGGACTGACTCCTCGAGTTGGTGCGCCGGGTGAGGCCGACGCTGCGGGTGGGTGATGGATGGAGTGCTTGGTCACGAGGTTCGATCAGGCTCGCAACAGACGTTCGACGGCCTTGGTTGCTTCGTGGACGAGTTCGGTCGTGCGGGCGCCGTCGCCGGACGCTGCGGCACCTGCGACGCAGTGCTGGAGGTGCTCGTCGAGCAACCGGACACCGACACCTTGGAGGCCCTTGCTGACCGCAGCGAGTTGCGTGAGGACGTCGATGCAGTAGGTGTCGTCCTCGATCAACCGCTGGAGCCCGCGCACCTGCCCTTCGATCCGCTTGAGTCGAAGGATCAGCTGCTGTTTGTCACCGTGGTATCCGGGTTGCACGACGTCACTATACCCATAGGGGGTATGGGTACGCAACCCGGAGCGGCTCAGGGCCGTTGTGTGAAGGTGGGCTTGCGCTTGTCGAGGAACGCGGCGATGCCCTCCTGGGCGTCAGCCGTCATGCACGACGAGGCCATCAACTCGATCGCATACGAGTACGCCTTGTCCTGGTCGAGGTCGACCTGGGCGTAGAAGCCGCGCTTGCCGAGCGACTTCGACAACACGCTGCCGCGCGTCGCACGGCGGATGAGATCGTCGACCGCGGAGTCGAGCTGATCGTCGGGCACAGCCCGGTTGATGAGGCCCCAGTCCGCCGCTGTCGCGGCATCGACGGGGTCGCCGGTCATCGCCAGTTCGAGTGCCCGCTTGCGGCCGACGTTGCGCGCCACGGCCACCAATGGGGTGTGGCAGAACAACCCACCCTTGCCGCCGGGGATGGCGAAGGACGCGGATTCCGCGGCGATGGCCAGATCGCACGAGGCGACGAGTTGACAGCCGGCGGCCGTCGCCAGAGCGTGCACCTTTGCGATCACCGGCTGAGGGATCGACTGGATCGTGTCCATCATCTCGGTGCACAGCTGGAGCAGTCGTCGAACGTGGGCGAGGTCGGCGCCAGCCATGTCGCCGAAGTTGTGGCCGGCCGAGAACACAGGGCCGTTGGCCGCAAGGATCACACCGAGCGCGTCGCTCGCGCCGACCTCGCGGAAGGCCTGCACCAGTTCGGCCATCACCCCATCGGCGAGTGCATTCCGTTTGTCCGGGCGATTCAGGGTGATCGTGGTGATCGTGTCGTCGGTGCTGACGAGGAGATGCTGGTAGCTCACCGGGTCAGTGTCGCGCAGCGTCGCTGGACGACGGTCACTCGGCGCCGTCGACCCCGTCGGAGTCGTCGTTGGCGCGACCCGACGAGATCGGGGCCCGTCGCTTCGAGGTGGCGAGAGGACGAACGGCGGCTCGGCGCCACCCCATGCCGGCCAGCTTGCCGGGGGGTGGCCACAGGTCGTCACGGCTGTACGCCCACCATTCGAACGGGTTGGTGTAGTACGAGCACGACTCGATCACCTTCGCGAGTCGCAGCGGGTGGCGACGGCGGCGCACCAACCAGATGACGGTGCCGGCGAGGACACCGCTGAGCGACCAGGCGAGGTACAGCACCGGGTACATCGGACCGAACCATCTGCTCTGCCACACGTGCACATCCTCGTGGTCAGTGATCAACCGCCGCCGACGAGCAGAATCGACGTTGCCGGCACCCGAGATGACGTTGCCGATCGTGAACGCAAATCCCGACTTCAGTGCCACGCCGCGTCGGTACACGTGGCGGTTCTGTCGAAAGCCGAGGCCGGGCACCAGTCCGGAATCACGCATCGCCGCCGCGCCCAGATGAGCCAACAGGCCGATCGCCACTGGCAGCAGCGCCCAGGTGCTGTCGAGCACGAACGACAACCAGCCGGCACCGCGTCGCCATGCGTACGCGCCACGCCACCCGCCGATCGCGCCGTTGACCGTTGCGGTCGTGCCGAACACCACCCCCATCACCGGGTGGACGATCCATCCGACGCACCAGCCGATCGCGCCACCAGCCGCAGCAGTGAGCGTCGCCTCGGCGACGCGGCCGGCCCGAGACCGGAGATCGTGTTCCGCGGCGATGAGGCGCACCACCCCGACGGTAGCCGCACCCGTCCAGCGCTCGAGTCGAACCTCGACGCCGCACGACTCGAACGATGTTCGATCAACCGTCCGCCGTCGCCTCCCGCCAACGCGCCACGTACTCCTCGACGTCTTGGGGCATCAGACTGGTCGGCGGACCATTCGGGCTGCCGTAGCGGTTGACCGTGCGGATCCGTTGGTTCAGCTCCTCGACGGCCTCGCGCACGGCGTGCTCGGTGGTGAAGCTGGACAGGTGAGCACGCAGGTCGTCGCGGTCGCGCCGGACCGCAAGGCTGGGCGGCACGGTGCTGATGTCTTCGCGGCGAAGCTTGTCCTTCACCCACCACAACTCGTCGCGGGGAGCATCGAGCCCATGGATCGGCTCCCCCTTGCCGGGCAGTCGATCGAACTCGCCACGCTGCATCGCGTCGCGGATCGACTGCTCCACCGCGGTCTCCCAATCGGGACCGAGCCGTCGTGGACGTGGCGGAGGCGTCGTCACGGACAGAACGATAGTTGCGACGCTCGGCGTCGCTGGAGTCGCCCGCCGACGGCCGACAGCGCCCTCGCTCGGGTCCTCCGATCCCGCGCGGCCAGGCGCACGCCCATAGTCTCGAGCCATGCCAGGCCCTGCCGTCGATGTGCTCCGCCGCTTCGGTGCGGTCGAGGACGACCAGAAGTACACCCGTCTCGTCGAACTGTTCTCGGACGACGCCGTCTACTACGACCCGTTCTTCGGACCTCAACGTGGGCGCGAGGCGATCCGATCGTTCATGGGCCACATGGAAGAGATGGTGCCCGCATCCGGCGCGACGTTCCGCGACTGGCACGTGGAGGCCGATCGAGTCGTCGGTTGGGCAACGTGGGTGATGGAGGTTCGGACTCCTGATGGGCCCACCGACATTCCCGGACAGAGCCTGTATCGATTGAACGATGCCGGCGAGGTGACCTTCGTGACCGACTACCTCGATCCGGTCGCCTACCGCAAGCTTCGTGGCGACGCGAAGCGTCCAGACCTGGCGACGGCCACCGGCTTGTCGGCCGGATCACACAACGCCGGCGGACCCGCTCTCGATGTGGTGCGCCGGTTCTGGGAGATCCAGGACGCCGGCCGCTATAGCGAGTTGGGTGAGCTGTTCACCGACGATGCCGTGTTCACCGACGTCCTCTACGGCCGCATGGAGGGCCATGCCGCCGTCGTCGGCTACCTGCAGCGCATGCAAGCGGAGCTGCCCGCCCGAGGAATCCGGTTCGAACTCGCCGATTCCGCAGGTGACGAAACCGTGGCATGGAGCCAGTGGTGGTGCCACTTCCCCACCGGCACGGTGCCGGGCTGGACGCTGCACACACTGCGCGACGACAAGTTCACCCTCGACGCCGACTACTTCGACACCGTTGCATCGCGCGAGCTGTCGTCGAGTTGATCGGGTCGGGTCGGTCTGAGGCGACCGGCGCATGGTGCTGTCCGTCGAGCTCGCGGATGACATGATCGGGGAACTCGGTGCCGAAGCTGCGCAGTCTCGCGGCATGGGGCGGCACCCGAAGAGGGGGAAAGCCATGTCATCCACTCACCTCGGCCGTGCACACGGTCGCCCGAGCCGGTTGTTGCTGACCACGCTGGTCGTCGGCGGTCTGATCGCTGGAGCGTGTAGCAAGAAAGACGACGAGGCGGCCGAGCCGGATACTCCGGCGACCACGGTGGTCGACGACACGACGCCCGACGGGACGGCGCCGGCCGTGACCGAGGACCCCGGCGCCGCCACCACCGTGCCCGCCACCGAAGCGCCGGTCGAGGCCGCCGACCCCGTGTACGGCGGCACGCTGCTGGTGAGCGGCGAGGCCGAGGCCACGAACCCATGGACACCGGGGAAGATCCAGTGCGACCAGTACTGCTACGTCCGCGCCGGCTCGTTCTACGACACCCTGGTGTCGCTCAACGATGACGGCGTGTACGCCGGGGTCCTGGTCGAGAGCTACGAGCCGAACGCCGACTTCACCGAGTGGACCTTCAAGGTACGACCGGGCATCACCTTCCACGACGGGACCCCGCTCGATGCGGCGGCCGTCGTCTACAACCTGCAAGAACACGGGCCGAGTCTGCTGACGGCTGCCGCCGTCGCCGACTTCGGTCGCAATCCCGATGGCACGTTCGCGATCGAAGCCACCGATGACATGACGTTCACCATCAAGACGGGCAAGGGCGGCGACCTCTCGCAGCCTGTCGCGTGGGCGACGCTGCCCGCATTCCTGGCGGGTCAGATCGGCTTCGTCGCTTCGCCGACGTGGCTCGAGGCCGTCAAGGCCGGCACTGCGGACGAGACGAAGGCGGTCGGAACAGGGCCGTTCATCGTGGAGAGCTACGCGCCCAGAGACAAGCTGGTCGTCACGCGAAACCCTGACTACTGGCGAACCGATGCCGCTGGCAACCAGCTGCCGTATCTCGACCGAGTCGAGTTCCGCGTGATCGAAGACAGCGAGACCGCTGCCGAGGCTCTGCAGTCCGGCGACATCGACATCTTCGCCACGTCGGCATCCGTCGTGATCAGCGACTTCCGCGAGCTCGCCGACGAGTTCCCGATGTCCGAACAAAACCAGTTCGTCGAAACCAACTACACGATGATCGACCTCGACAAGCCCGGTCCGTTGCAGGACAAGCGAGTGCGCTGTGCGCTGTCGAAGGCGATCGATCGTCAGGAGCTCATCGATCTCACCGGCGGCGGCATCCTGCAGGTGGCCAACGGTCTGTTCTCGCCGGGTCAGGAGGGCTACCTCGAGGACAATGGCTTCGACACGGCACAGGACATCGAAGGCGCACAGGCGCTGATCGACGACTACCTCGCCGAGAACCCCGGCCCGATCGTGGTGCAGTACGGAACCACGGTGTCCGCGATCAACAGCCAGATCGCCGAGCTGACCGCTGGGTACTGGTCCGAGATCGGCGTCGATACCACGATCGTGCAGATCCCCCAGGACCAATACATCACCAAGGCGTTGTTCGGCGATCCCGACTACCAGATGTTCGGATGGCGTCAACACGGTGGCCGAGGCGTCGACGGACAGTACCTGTGGTGGCACTCCTCGACCGCACAGCCCGACGGTGGCCTGTCGCTGAACTTCGCTCGCCTTCGCGATCCTGTGATCGACGAGAACCTCGAAGCCGCTCGCGGCGAGACCGACCCGGCCAAGCGCCAGGAGTTCGCGGCAAACATCAACCGTCAGATGGCGGCCGAGTGCTGGAACATCCCTGGCTCGTGGACGCTGTGGGGGGTACCGCACAGGGCCGCCGTGCAAGGCGTGGGCGGTGGAATCCTCCCCGATGGCTCGAAGCGCAGCGAGACGGGCGGCTTCTTCGGGGTCGGCAACATCTGGATCGATCCCGCAGCCGGCTGATTCGCCGCAGTAGCGACCTGAACCAGTCACACGACAGCGCCCAGGACCTTCCCGGTCCTCGGCGCTGTCGCGTCTCGGGTGCGGACCCGAGCATCGCATCGACCGCAACCGACCGACCTCGACCGATCGACCGGACCTTCGGTGTCGGGGTCAGTCGTTCCAGCGAGCCACCACGGTGGCCACCCCGTCGGCATCGACATCGACCTGGAGTACCTCGTCGCGGCGGTACTCCACGGTGTCACCGAGGTCGAGCGCTGCCACACGCGTGACGGCGATCGACACGATGTGCTCCTGACCGCTGTACACGGGGCTGGGAACGGTGCTGCGGAAGTGCGGGAGCGGCCCGACGAGGTACCGCGGATCGACGGATCGTGCATTGGCATGATCGAGCCACGTCGTGAAGAACCGTTCGGCGTTCGAACCGGGCACGGCGAACGTCGGACCGAGTGTCTGTTCATAGGCGGCGAGGTCGTCGATCGACCTCAGTTCCTCCAACGCCACCAGCTCCTGCTTCGTCGAGATCGCTCCGTACGCCGCCGCTGCTTCACGGGTGCCCGCCAACGGAAGCCGGACGAAGGCGATCTCTTGGTCGAGCGGTGCGAACGCCGATGCAGGCACGCGATACACGGTGCCACTGGCGCCGGTCGCAGTGACTTCGAGCCCGTAGGACACGGGGCCGTCGAGCCATGCGAGGCGTGGCGGTTGGAAGACGTGCGACCCGATGATCACGAGCAGCACTGCGAGCGCCCCGACGGCCACGTTGGCGTGCCGAGTCGACCACTCGCGCAATGACGGCACGAGCAGGAGGACGAGCAGGCCGACCTCGACGGTGATCCAACTGCCGAACCAGAAGCCGGTGAAGACGAGCACGCTCAGGTGGAACAGGACCCAACCTGGCACCCACAGACGGAACAAACGCACGTGAGCGACCGCGATCAGCGCTCCGAGCTCGAGCACCAGCGCGCCGAGCCGCAACGGCACGCTGAAGGTGTCGACCACGTCCGACATACGTCGCGCCCAGGTGCCGTCTCCTGCCCCGCGCCAGCCGGCGGTGTAGGCGCTCACCGGGAAGTGCGCGAGATCGTCGGTGGTGGCCCAGTCGAGCGGGATCTTCGATCGCCCCGGCAGGAAGAAGTGCGACGCGACGAGCGCCATGAGCAGCACCAATACCCACGCGGTGTCGTCGATGCCGAGAAGCACACCCACGACGACGACCGCGGCAATGCACAGCAGCGCCATGATCAGCAGCTCATCAATGTTCTGCCCGGCGGTCGTGGAGAACCCGTGGTCGAACTGGTGCGTGACGATGCGGAGCTGCGCGGCGAGGGGCACCAAGACGATCGGCCATCGCCACGCGGCGGCCGCCAGGGCGACGACGGCCACGCGGTCGAGCAGGTGCCACTGGCCGGCGAGGAAGTTGTAGCCGTACATCGAATCCGCCCAGGCGAGGAGCACGACGACGGGAAGCGCGAACCATCGCAACGCCCGGCCATGTTCGAAGCTGTCCCATCCTGCACGCAGCCGCGGAACCAGGACCAGAGCCCCGACACCCACCCCGATCGCCATGGCGACAAGAACCGGACGGGCGCGCACCGCACTGACGAGGAGAACAGGTCGCACAATGTCGCTGTCGCTCAGCCGGGCGACCATGCGTGTCGCTCGATCGAGCACCACGAACCCAGTGACCATGGCGACGAACGTGGTCACGTCACGAGCCAGCGGATGCATGGCCTCGAGCCGATCCGCAACCGCCGTGCTCTTCACGCAGCAAGTGTCGCGCGGTTTCGTCGCTGCCCTTACCCCCAGGTCTCGCACAGATTCTCCGTGCCCGAGCTTCGACTTCGATCACGCGAGTAGGGGATCTCCCCGATTCTTCGACCGTTGATCGGCGCGATCGTGGACGCATGACCAACACCTCCGTGACCGAAGTGACCGAAGTGACCGACTCTGCCACCCTGCAGCGCTTCCAGCCGACCCAGGATCTCAGCGAGATGTATTCGGCGCTCGAACGCGATGGCGCCGTGATCGTGGACGGGCTGCTCGGCCCGGACATCGTCACCCGAGTGAACGAGGAGGTCGAGCAAGCTGTTCAGGCCGCTGACCCCGATGGTCCGATGTTCAACCCGATGGCGAAGGCGTTCATGGGCGCCTTCACGAAGAACGTTCCTGGGGTTCCCGGGATCTCGCGAACCTTCGCGATCGAGGTGATGTGCCATCCGCTGCTGCTGGGCCTGGCCGATGTCGTGCTCGGCCCGAGCTGTGCTCGCTTCCAGCTCAATCTGGGTCAGATCCTGCAGCGGGGACCGGGGTCCGAGAATCAGTGGCTGCATCGCGACGAGGGCGTCTGGGTGGATGTCCCCAAGCCGTCACCGGAGCTGCAGCTGTCGTCGGTCATCGCGCTGGTCGATTTCACCCGTGACAACGGTGCGACGCGCATCGTTCCCGGGAGTCACCGTTGGCCCGATCGTCACCTGCCGATGCAGGAGCAGACGACACCGATTGAGGAACAGATCGCGGTCGCTGCGATGCCGGCGGGTTCGGCAGTGATCTACACCGGTGGGGTGATCCACGGTGGTGGAGCCAACGTCACGGACCAGCCGCGCCGGGCGGTGCACCTTAGCTATTGCTTGGGCTGGCTGCGCACGGAGGAGAACAACTATCTCTCGATCCCGCCGGCGAACGCCGCAGCTCTGCCTCGTCAAGCGCAGGAGGTGCTCGGCTATTCGGTGTACGACGCCATCTCGCGTGGCGGTGGGTACCTCGGTATGGTGCGAATGCAAGATCCGGTCGAGCTGCTCGCCCGCCACGAGCTGTAGGAAACCGTGCGAACCTGGTGATGATGAACGAGCCCGACGGCAGATCGCTGGAACTGCAGGGCCGCGCAGCTCATGCGTTGTCCGACTACTCGGCCGCAGTCGCGTTCTACGAGGAGGCCTTCGCCGCGTACCGCCGAGCTGACGATCTCACCGCCGCAGCTCGTTCAGCGCGGACGGTTGGGTGGTTCCACGGATGGGTCTTCGGTGACTGGGCGGTGCACGGTGGATGGATCGGTCGCGCACGCCGGCTCCTGGAACAGTCAGCGGATGAGCGGGCGCGGGGATGGGTGGTGCTCGACGATGCCCTCTCGGGCAGCGATCTCGAGGAGCAGCGCAGGCAGTACTTCGAAGCGATCGAGCTGGCGCGACGGACCGGCGACTGCGACCTGGAGTGCGACGCCACGGCCTCGTTGGGGATGATGCTCGTCTTCTCCGGCCACGTCGCGGAGGGCATGGCCTACCTCGACGAAGCGCTTGCCTCGATATGCGGCGGTGATGTGTCCGAGCTCCCTGTGCTCGAAGGCTGTCTCTGTGGTCTCATCACCGCGTGCGAGAGGACCTGCGACGTGAACCGGGCGGACGCGTGGCTGCGCGCGGCTCAAGGCGTGATGCAGCGTGGCAACCTGATCGCGGTCGCGGGCCACTGCCGCGCGCACTACGCGGGGATCCTCATCGCCGCCGGGCGGTGGGCCGACGCAGAGGATGAGTTGGTCGCCGCGCTCGACCTCCTTCCCCACGGGATCGCCTCGTGGGAAGAGGCAAGAGGCAGACTCGCCGACCTGCGCGTGCGCCAAGGACGACTCGAGGAAGCGGATGAACTTCTCATCGGATTGGACCACCGTGACGACGCGATCGCTCCTCGTGCGGCGCTCCACCTCGCAAGATCGCGACCCGACCTCGCACTCGAACTGCTCGACCGCGCACTTGCGACGCGACCGGGGCAGCACGTCCTGCCACTCCTCGCCCTTCGCGTTGAGGCCCAGCTCTCGAACGGCGACCTCGACGGATCGCGTCGGTCCAGCGATCAGCTCAGCCAGTTCGCGACCGCGCAACCATCCGACTACGCAAGCGCTCTCGCCGCCGCCGCTCTCGCGCGGATCTGCACCGCCGCCGCCGAGGGCGATCCGCGCGCATACTGGCACGAAGCCCTCACGAGGTTCGAGCTCGCCCGGATGCCGGCTGATGCCGCCATTGCGCGCCTCGAGCTCGGACGGCTCCTCGCACCGGAAAGTCACCTCATCGCGATCGCCGAGCTGGACGCGGCTCACCAAACGTTCGAGCGCATCGGCGCACGACGCCACGCCGACGAGACTGCCGCCCTGCTCCGCTCACTCGGCGGTCCGTCCAAGACGGGCCCCAAGCTCCGCGGGGAGCTCACACGACGCGAGAACGACGTCATCGAACTCGTGGCGCTCGGGCTCACGAACGCCGAGATCGGTCAACGCCTGTTCATCAGCACCAAGACCGCCGAGCACCACGTCGGGCGGATCCTCTCCAAGCTCGGCCTCCGCAGCCGTGCCGAGGCCGCAGCCAAAGCCGCACGGCGCTGACGAACCCGCGGCGTCAGGTCGCAGCACCACCCGCTGCACCACGCGAACGGCGAGCGCTTCCGTCTTCGATTCGCCGGGGCGGAGACGGATCACCTTCCTCGCCGCCCCGCCGTCTCGAGCGCGCGCGTCCTCGGCATGAGTGCCCCGGCAACGGGTCGCGATCGGCATGTGACCACAAGGGGCGAAAGTGCTTCGGAACGCGCACCTGACCAGGTATTTCGTGGTGCCCCCTCTGGGACTCGAACCCAGAACCAACGGATTAAAAGTCCGCTGCTCTAACCATTGAGCTAAAGGGGCGGGACCGGCGCGAAACCTGGGCGAAAACCTCCCGCGGCATCGTGCTGGAGCACGGCGATTGAGCGTATCGGGTCGGGTCGAGGTCGTCCGTGGCCGACTCGGGCTGTCCAGCGAGGCTCGAGCCCGAGTCGGGGCGCGACTCAACATCGGCAGTTGGGCTTGCAGGGCTCAGGCTGCGACGGGTGGCGCGTGTGGCTGGCGGTGCAGGTGCACCGCCAGGGCGTTGATGCCCAGCGCATAGGTCAGCACGTTGAGTGTCTGGCGGAGATGGCCGACCGAATGGGCGCGGCGGAGCCAGAGGGAGTCGTCGAGGTGGCGGTTGATGCTCTCGGAGTCGTTGCGACGCCGGTACAGCCGTGAGAAGTCCGGGTCACCGGGCGGGATCGGTCGCACGTTCTCGGTTCGGTTGAACTTCCGCTTCGCGTCCTCATCGTTGCCGTGCAGCCGAACCGTCACGACCGCGCTGTCGTAGTCCGCGGGGAGCCGGTAGTCGTTGTACCAGCGGCAGGTGCCGGCCTTCGACCGGGTTCGGTGGGTGCGGATCCACTCGAGCGGCAGGAACGTCAGCTCTCCGGTGTCGGTGAGCTCGACGAGCCCGATCTGTCCACCGCGGGCGAACAACTTCACGGTTCGTTCTCCGGTCGGTGTTCGCACGGTCTTGGTCTCCACGAACGTCGACCTCTCGATCCGCTTGCGTCCCTTGCCGCCACCTTGTTGCCGGCTGCCGACATTGCGAACGCAGTTCCCGACCAGAAGGCTCTCGACGAGAAAGCCGACGATGACAGCGGCGGGCTTGAACCGCTCGTCGCGGACCAGGCAGTAGGCAGTAGGCAGTAGGCAACGTTGTCGAACATCTGCCAGATCCTGAACCAGTTCCGGATGTCGTAGAGCGATTCGAGAGCCTCGCGGCAGGCAACCGCGGCGAGCGTCGGGTCGGTGAGCGCCATTGCGAATGCGATCGCTCGTAGGGCGTCGCCCTCGGACGTTCTGTCATCGCTCTCACGGGCGATGGTCACTGCACGTCGGTAGTGTTCCAAGGCTTCGGTGGGGTTCCGGGCCTCGAGGAGTGTCCGGTGTCCGATCGCCATCTGGGCGGCGAACACGAGCGTGGGCGAACCCACACGGTTGGCGACCTGGACCAACTGGGCAAGTCGAGCCGATTGGCACCCGTCGAGGGCCTCCGGCCCTCTGCCCCAATCTTCTATATCCACGACGGCCCACCACTCTCGATCTAGATCGAGCTTCGCAACGGACGCCTTGAAGTGCTCGAACGCGTCCGGGACCTGATTGTCGAGGAGCGCGAGACACATCGCAGCCTCCGGCGAATCGAGATCGGGAGCGAGTTCGAGTCCGCGATGCACCAACTCGTCCGCTCGCTTGCCGTCTTCATCGACATTGGACACCCACCAGGCGGCTTGGGCGAACGTGTCGGGATGTGGCTGAAGCAGATCGGTCCCCAACGCAAGGGTGCGCAGGACCCAATCGGCGTGTTCGATGCGCATGATGCTGATGGCGAACAGCCGGGTAGCCGCAATCAACCGCTCGGCGAGCGGCAAGTTCGACGTCTCTACCGCGTACATGTGCGCGGCCCGGAGGTTGTCCCATTCAGCCTCGAAGGTTGCCGCTCCCTTCACCTGCTGGGCGGCGCGAAAGACGTCGTCTGCGCGTTCTGCGACTGCGAGGAAGTGATCCAGGTGCAGCTGCCGCATCTCGTCGGCGCGGCCACGTGCCTGGAGGTTCTGGAGGCCGTACTCGCGAAGCGTTTCGAGCATCCGGTACCGGCTGCCGGTCTGGTGTCGGTCGGTCACGATCATCGACTTGTCGACCAGGCCCCGAAGCAGCTCGACGACGTCGAGGTCACAATCGGTCCCGTCAGCGCCGAGCGCCTCCGCCGTGGCGAGGTCGTGCCCGGCACACACCGACAGCCGATCGAACAGCAGTTGTTCGTCCCGACTGAGGAGATGATACGACCAGTCGATGGTGGAGCGTGCCGTCGCATGTCGATCGGGACGATCGTGGCTTCCGCTGCGCAACAACCTGAAACGATCGTCGAGGCGCGCCAACATCTCCGACGTAGCCATCGAGCGTACGCGAGCGGCAGCAGTTCGATCGCCAGCGGCAGCCCGTCGAGACGTCGTCACCACCCAGGTCGGCGTCGACGACGAGGTCGGCAACCTCGGCTCTGTCGTGTTCCAAGTCTGGAACGGCACCACCACCAAGCTCTACGACTCCGGCATCCGCACCGGCGCCGACGCCGCAACCCCCGCGATCGTGTCGCTGACAGGAGTGTCCGCACTGCGCCTCGTCGTCACCGACGCCGGCAACGGCAACGCCTACGACCACGCCGACTGGCTCGACGCCAGACTCACCTGCTCCACGGTGTAGGCGGCCACGCTCACTCCGCTCTGCCGTGCTGGCTGAGCATGGAGCGGCCCGGTTCTACGTGAGTCGTGCCCTTCGGCCCTAGGTCGGCGGTCCGCCGGCTGGGCACAGTTCACACGGCCTACATCGCAGGCGACGACACCGGCAGCGCGGCGCAGTTGAACCGTGAGCTCGCGGCCGGGGAAGCCGACGAGTTCGCGATGTTGTCCACGGACCTGGCCGCTGTGCGTGCCGGAAGGGGGCTTGCTGTGAACGAACCGGACGAACGCTCCATGAGCGGTGCCGAGGAACTCATGTGGCACATCGAGCGCGATCCTTGGATGACGCCGAGCGGGGGGCGATCACGATCTTCGACCGACCGCTCGATGTCCCCCGCTTACGCCGGCTCATCGCCCATGCCATGGCAGGATCCTGCTGGTTGAAACGAGCCGTCGGGCCACCTGAGGACCACGACGTCTCATGCCTTCACACCACGCTCAAGGAGCAGCCGCTCCAGCGTCCGCGATGATCGGCTCGTCGGCACCGGTGTGCAGACCGGTGACGGTGCGATTCCTTCCTGCAGACTTCGCCTGCAGCAATCGTGAGTCGGACAGCGTCACCAGCTCCGCCAGGTCGGCCGTCTCATCGCTGTCGGCGATGCCGGAGGAGAAGGTGAACGGCGGCGTGCGACCGTCACCCACAGCTGTCATCAGTTCGAGGTGCACACGGCTCATCACCGCCGCGGCAATCTCGCGGCGAGTGCCCGGCAGCACCACCAAGAACTCCTCGCCTCCGTATCGGCACACGAGGTCGACGTCACGGAAGGTGCGCTTCAACACCTGGGCGAACAGGCGCAGCGCTCGATCGCCGACGTCGTGGCCGTGGGTGTCGTTCAACGCCTTGAAGTGGTCGAGGTCGGCGAGCACGACCGAGAACGAGACGCCGTCGTGCCCCAGACGTCGCGCCTGGTTCTCGAGGCTGCGGCGGTTGAGGAGGCCGGTGAGCGGGTCGGTGTTGGCCTGAACCTCGCTCTGGGTCATGGCGCGGACAAGACCGAGCCGTGATCCCAGCTGCTGAGCGACCGATGCCAGGGCGGTTCGATCCTCGGCCGCGAAGCCCCGGGAGGCAGGGCGAACGGCGTGAACGACACCCACCGACGACCCCATCACACTCACCGGGATGCAGATGGCGCTGATCGGCGAATCTCCACGGTCGCGAAGGTGCGGGCAGGTGTCGAAGGCGTCGCTGTCTTCGAAGCTGAGCGCGTGGCCCGACCGAACCGCGGGACATCCACGCGGTGTCGTGACACTGCATTGGCACTCGCCACCACAGGCAGCGGAGGTCGTGCTCGCGACCCTGGACAGATGGGCCCGGCTGGAATCAGCGAGCAGCACTTCGGCACACGCCGAGACCGTACGGGTCTGGATCGCCCGAACCGCGATCTCCAGCACCGATGTCTCGTCGGAGGCCATGTCGAGCGCCCGCACGAGGCGCGAATCGAATTCACGCCGGGCGCTCTCAGCGCCGAGGAGCGCTTCTCGTGTCTCGGCCTCACGGCGCTGTTGCATCAAGAAGTAGCGCAGGGGCAGAGCGATCAGGACGAACAGAGCGGCCGACGCCAGCGCAAGGTAGATCGGGAGTGTCCAAGGATCGTCCGACAGTGCGTCGGCGGCGAACGAGCAACCGATCATCACCAACAGAACCGACACGATGTCGAGGCCGATCATCGGCCAGCTCCCGCTCATCGGATCGAAGGCAGGACGCGAGCGCAGACCTCGCGTCGTCGGGTCGACCGATGCCCTGCCGCCCGAAGATGACGTCACGCCGTCCACAACGTCCACATCGGCACGCTCGGCGCGTTTCTTGAGGGCTTCGACGAAGAGCTCGTCGAGGTGTCGGCACCTTGTGTTGTTGCTGCGCTCAGGCGCCGGGCCGCAGCCCGACGGCGCGGGCATGTCTCCCCGGTTCAGGGTGCCTGGGCGCCCACCACGTCCCAGCTGGCCGTCACCGGGGTGCCGGCGCTGCCATCGGCTGTCTGCGGCCACACCGTGAACTCGATGGTGCCGTAGCTCAGCACCAGTTCGTCACTCGGGAACTGGGAGTCCTGCTGGCTCTCGTCGCTGAACTGGCCGAAGGTCACGTTGGTCAGCACGATCTGGGCGAGGCGGGTGCCACCTTCATCGAGGCGCTCCACGGTGAGGGTCACCTCGGGGATCACCCTCCCGGTCGCGACGGCCAGCATCAACGCCGGGCTGGCGATGTCGAGCAGCTTCGACGCAATCAACGGGCTGAACGTGGCCTTGCCCGCGCCGCTGCCGCCACCGCTGGAGGCGCCGCCGGAGTTCTCGACCTCGAACCGATACGCGGTGAGCTCGATCTCGCCGGGGTGCCGCTCCGAGACCGACGAGCCGGCGATGCCCGCAACCTCCATGAAGATCGCCACCTCGGGCGACGCGGCGCACGACGATGCGCAGCCAGCACCCGGAGCACCAGCAGGTCCAGCAGGTCCAGCAGGTCCGTCCGGTCCGGCCGGTCCTTGAGCGCCCGCCGGGCCAACACCGCCATCGTCACCGTCGATGCCGTCGGCACCCGCGGGGCCGGGAGCGCCGGCAGGACCGGGGACGCCGATCGGACCCGCGGGTCCGACCACGTTCCAGACCACTCGTTCTTCTCCACGTCGGCAACCCCGCCCATCGTCGGGGATGCGCAGGAATCCGCCGGCGCTGCGACACGCGACCACTTGGTCGCTGCTCGAACTCGACGACGCCACCGCCATCGTCGTGACGGTGAGCAGCGGCAACGCCACAAGACCACCGATGAGCCAACGTGCTGACTGCTTCATGACCCCGACCTCCTCGCGACCGGATCGGCCCGGTTCGCGCTTCGTCGATGTCATCGGCGCCACGGCGCACCGACTGAGACAAGAGATGATCAGAGGTTGTCGTTCGGATCGTCAAACGACGGCGTACGGCGTCAACGTGACACACCTCGCCATCTGACCGCCGCCGAGCAGGCGAATCCGCCCGATCCCGGGCTTCGACCCTCGAGTCAGGATCGAGTCGGGAGGTGGATCAGGCAGTGTCGGGGCGACGCGTCGCCACGATCAACAGGATGCCGAATCCGAACAGCAGCAGGGACACGCCGACGGCTCTCATGTTCGACTGGCCGGTGACCGGCAGCGTGCCCGAGCCAGCTGAGGCCGCAGGCACCGTCGGCGGCGCTTGGGCAACCATCACTGAGGTGCCCGGGGCACCACTCGATCCGTTCGGTGGTGTGACCACTACCGACGCCACCGTGACGACCGTTGCAACCGGGGTCACCGTCGGCTCCCCCGATGGAGGCGTGGTTGCGGTGGGCGCGGTCGTGACCGAGCCGGCTGTGACGGCCGTCGTCGGTGTGGCGGTCGGCGCCGAAGATGCCGGTGCCGACGTGGCTGGCGAAGCGCACACCGGGATCGAGTTGGTGCCGGTGTCGAAACTCCATCCGTTCGCGCCGCTCGGATCGTCGAATGCCGACACGCTCACACGCCATGTGTGCGTCACGGTTGGATCGCCGAAGGAGAACGACGCGCTCGTCGATGATCCAAAGGCGGTGTTCACCCGTTCGGTGCCGTCGATCCACACTCTCACGGTGTTCACGCCCTCGGCGCTGTAGTCGGTGAGCGACATCGACAGACCCGCCTCGCAGTTGGCGGAGATGGGCGCGGTATGTGCCGACGCGGTGGTCGACAGGCCGATCACCATCAGCGAAGCAGCGGCCACCCCCCACGCTGCGATCCCCACCGTTCTCGCCGTTGTTGAAATCGTTCGTCTGCTCATGAAGCCACCCCGTTCCGTGCCGGCTGGTTCCGATGTCGGCCGATGCTTGGTCGGCGTCGACATTATCTTGACCAACTCTTGAAGGTTAGCGGGGGATGCTCGTGTCAGGGGGATTTGACCCGTCGTCCGGGCCCACCAACCAGGGCGAACCAGGACCGATCAGGTCGACTCGACCAGCTCGGCCAAGGCAGCGATCCCGTCGTAGACGTCGACGAAGCGGGTCGTGAGGGGAGACATGCCGAGGCGCACGAGGTCGGGCTCGCGGAAGTCGGGGATCACCCCGCGCTCGATGAGGGCCGCGGTGAGCTCCCTGGCCCGAGGGTGAACCACCGACACATGGCCTCCTCGACGTTCGGCCGCTCGTGGCGTGCACACCTCGAGGCCGAAGTGATCGCACAGATCGATCGCGTAGCCGGTGATCGAGCGGGCCTTGTGGGCGATCTCCTCGATCCCGGCTTCCGCCGACACTGCGATCCCGCACTCAGCGCCGATCAACGCCAGGATCGACGGGGTGCCGATGAGCATCCGGGCGATGTCGGTGCGCGGTTCGTAGTGGGGGCCCATCGCAAACTGGTCGCGCTGGCTGAACCAACCCCAGATCGGTTGGCCGATCGTGCCCTGCAGGTCGTGCGCCACATAGGTGAACGCCGGCGAGCCCGGCCCGCCGTTCAGGAACTTGTAGGTGCATCCGACCGCGAGTTGAGCGCCGGCACCATGGAGATCGATTGCGAGTACACCGGCGGCATGGGAGAGATCCCACACCACGAGCGCGCCGGCGGCGTGTGCTCGGGCCGTCTCGGCCGCGACATCGACGACCTCGGCAGTTCGGTAGTCGACCACCGAGCGCACGATCACGGCGACATCGTCGAGCACCTCGAACCCGTTGCGTACGGTGCGCCCCGTGGCCAGCGCCACGCCGTCCACCACGTATCGATCGCTCGGGAAGTCGTGTTGGTCGACGGCGAGGGTCGAGCGGTCGGGGCGAAGCGCCGCAGCCCCATGGAGCAACTGGTAGAGGTTCACCGTCGTCGAGTCGTGGACCACCACTTCACCCGGGCGAGCGCCGATGAGCGGCGCGAGCAGATCCCCCACCCGTTGTGGCTGGTCGATCCAGTGTGACCATGAGCGGATCAGATCGCCGGCCCACTCGTGCTCCATCACTTCCTTCATGCGCGCAAGGGTGCGCTTCGGCGTTCGTCCGAGGGAGTTCCCGTCGAGGTAGACGAGCTCGGGATCGCCGATCAGGAACTCGTCACGCCAGCGGGCCAGCGGATCGGCTGCGTCGAGCGCCAGCGCTGCCGAGCGAAGGGCATCGTTGGCGGAGTCGGTGTCGGTCATGACTCGAAGACTGCCAGACGACGAGTGTGTGCTCGCACCGACGTCGACCGAGCGTCACCGATCTTGAGCAATCCCTGACGAAGCCCCATTGCGAATGTGTTTCGTTCGACGCGAGACTCTCACCTTGTATGTCGCGGGGCGGAGCCGGCGACCCCCGAGGGGCGGACGAATGAACACGGTCGCAGCACGAACGTTGATGATGCGGGCAAAGGTGAACCTGGTGGGAACGACGATGGGCCATGCGTACGAACGCATGCGATGGGCCTCCTACGTCGTGAAGCGGTACCGACACCCCGAGCTGTGGGACTTCTATCTCGAGCCGTACCGATTCGACCTCGCGCTCACCCACCTCATCCGTGACGACTCGCACTGCTTCGACGGGGGCTGCCACGTCGGGTCGGTGCTCGCCCAGATGGTGAACCTCGCGCCCAACGGCTCGCACACCGCCGTCGAACCGGTGCCGCACAAGGTGAAGGCGCTGTCGCGGCGTTTCCCGCACGTGAACCTGGTGGCCGGCGCGCTCGGCGAAGAGAAGGGCGCGATGACCTTCTTCGACGACCACTCCGGCTTCGCCTCGTTCCATCCCGATCCGTTGAACACGGCCGCCGACTCAGGCCGCGAGGTCGAGGTGCACACGATCGACGACATCGTGGGAGACGGGCGGCTCGATCTGTTGAAACTCGACATCGAGGGTGCCGAGCTGTGGGCGCTGAAGGGTGCCCGCAAGACCGTCGAGTACAGCGAACCGGTGGTGGTGATCGAGTGCGGACGCGACGGCGTGCTCGCCCCGTTCGGCTACACCCGAGCCGACATGCACGAGTTCGTGACCGACGAACTCGGGTACTCGATGTACTCGATCGTCGACTTCCTCTACGGCCGAGATCCGCTGAGTCGGGCCGAGTTCGACCGCGCCGGGGTGTACCCGTTTCGCGGGTTCAACTACGTCTGCGTTCCCTCGTCGCGCACCGTTCCGCGGCTCATTGCAGAAGGTGCACGGGAACGGCTGTTCTGACTCGGCAGCGCCTCGCTCGGCGCTGGCGATTTCATCCCACCAGGTCGACGAAGCTGGCGTGGCGCACGTAGCCATCGTTGGTGAGCTCCGCGATCTCGAGCCGCGCTGTCAGCCGGGGCTGCACCCAGTTCGCGTGTCGTGAGTACTCACGGGGGGGAACGGGATCGAATGGACACTCCTCGCTCACCAACGGCTTCAAGAGGGCGACCAGTTCCTCCAATCGCTGTTGGGTGAACCCGGTGCCGACGCCTCCTGCGAAACGCAGCGCGGTGCCGTCCCGCCGTCCGACGAGGAGCGCCCCGAGCGTCGAGCTTCGACTTCCGCTT
Organism: Actinomycetota bacterium; assembly: GCA_043755475.1. Classification (GTDB taxonomy): domain Bacteria; phylum Actinomycetota; class Acidimicrobiia; order Acidimicrobiales; family Ilumatobacteraceae; genus VFMC01. The sequence continues at coordinate 5,651 of JAYUSX010000229.1, read as the reverse complement.
CCCGCGGTGAATCCTCCGATCGTCAGGTCGATCGTGAGTCGGTTCTTCACCTTGCGCCAGTTGGGGCTGCGCTTGCCGGGCACGTACGCGCTGCCCAGCCGCTTGGCCATGATCCCTTCGAGACCCTGCGCTGCGGTGGCGGCCAACAGCTCCGCTCCCCCGCCGATGCGATGCCCCGGCACGGTCCAGTTGTCACCAGGGTCGAGCAGTTTGGTGAGCAGTTCGCGGCGCTGCTCGTACGGCAGGCCTGTGGTGTCGGTGCCGTCGATCTCCAAGACGTCGAAGGCCTGGAACACCACTTGCGTCTCGTGACGTTGGAGGCCTTCGAAGCTGGGCCGGCCATCGTCGCCGAACACCACGATCTCACCGTCGAGCACGGCCCGCGTTGCGTTGACGGCGCGCCAGATGCCGGCCAGCTCGCCGTAGGTGCGTGTGACGTCGAGGCCGCTGCTGCTCTGCACCCGCACACGTTCGGCACCACCAGCGGCGCCGTCTCCGTCAGCACCCGCCGTCGAGTCGACGAACACGATGGTGCGGTATCCGTCCCACTTGATCTCGTACGCCCAACGATCGTCATCCGCCGGGAGCTGACCGAGCGCCGCCTTCATCGGGGCGACGGGAAACCTCACGACCTGCCGGGGACCCGACTCGAGAGCACACCTTCGGCATCGAGCTGACGCAACCGTTCCGCCTCGATTCCCAGCAGCTCACCCAGAACAGCGTGGTTGTCCTCGCCGCGGTACCGAGGCTCGCCGCGCACGCCCACATCGCTACCGGCGAATCGCCACGGAGCGTTCGGGATCCGCATCGTACCACCGCCGCGATCGCTCACGGCCACGGTGACCTGTCGAGCTGCCGCCCAATCGGTGTCGCACACATCGCGCACCGAGCGCAATGTGCCCGAGGCCAGTCCCTGCTCGTCCATCGCTCGCTCGATCGAGTCGGTGTCGGGCATCGTGGCGGCCCACGCCCTCAACTCATCCATCAGCTCTTCGAAGTTGGCGAGGCGAGACGACACATCCGCGAACCGCGGATCCTGGAACAACTCCGACCTGCCCGTCGCGTTGACGAACCGATCGAAAGTGCCCTTCTCGGCCGGATGCCCGGCCATGATCGCCGAGCGGCCGTCGGCGGCGGTGAGCACAGGGTAGTCACCGGGCTGATAGCTGCGGATCCAGTCGGGTTGCACCGGTCCGTCCCACAAAAGGTCGTGCACGTGCTCGTTGACGTACAGCATCGTCTGCGCCATCGACACGTCGATGCGCTCACCTCGACCGGTGCGCTCGCGTTGGAACAGCGATGCCAGCACGGCCGAGGCGCACTCCATCCCGGTGTAGACGTCGGCGTGGCTCATCGGGTCGTTGGCGTACTGACCGCCCCGAGCGTCACCTTGCAGCTGCGTGCTGCCGGCCTCGGCGCCCACCACCGGCGCGTACGCCCGGCGGTGCACCCACGGCCCGGTCTGGCCATAGCCGCTGATCGATGCGTAGATGATCGTCGGGTTGCGCGCCGCGACGGCGTCGTAGCCGATGCCCATGCGATCGGTCACGCCCGGTCGGAAGTTCTCGACCAGCACATCGCAGTGCTCGGCGAGCGACAAGAGGAGCTCCTTGCCCTCCGCTGTACTCATGTCGAGACTGATGTTCCGCTTGCCGACGTTCTGTTGCACGAAGTAGCTGGAGAGGCTGTTCACGCGAGGGTTGGCGAAACGCGTGGAGTCACCATCGGGCGGCTCCACCTTGATCACCTCGGCCCCCAGGTCGCACAGCATGCGCGTGCAGTGCGGGCCGCTCAGGACGCGGGTCAGGTCGAGCACTCGGATCCCGTCGAGCGGGCGCGACCTGTCGATCCGTCGCTCGGCTCCCGATGCTTCATCTGTCATGTGCGGAACCGTAGTGGTGGCTCGATGGTCGCGTGCGAGTGAGCAGACGGTTCAGGCGCTCAGCAGCTGGCGACGGAGGGACAGCAGCTTCGGCGATGGCTCGCCATCGCTCCACGGATCGGCCGTGATCGCGCGTTCGTAGCCTTCCCACTCCTGGCGCACACCGGCGAGATCACCACAGTGCGCATGAGCTCGCATCCGCAGGCCGATCAGCTCCTCATGGCCCGGAAGTGCTCGCAGGCCGTGCCCCGTCGCCCAGAAGACCCCCTCGATGTCGCCGAGGCTGAGATGGTGCCGTGCCAGTTCGGTCGCGGCCGACGTCGCGAGCAGGATGAGCGACGACGTGATGCCCTCGGCATCGGGCCACAGGAAGTCGGTGCCCGAGAACGGAAGATCGCGGATCATGGCCACCCCCGGACGCAGCGTCTCGATCGCCTCCCGATGCCCGAGCCGGCGGCTGTGGTCGAGGCGGCAGCGCAACAGGTCGGCGTCGGTCACCACTCGAGGATGCAGCGGGAGCTGATCGGTGAGCGTGCGAGCGATCCACTCGTCTGCCTCGGCCGGCGCAACGGCTCGACCCAGCGAGCGCCGCGCGTCGCTGACCACGTTGGCGAACGTTGCATCACGTACGTCGAGGTCCCACAAGGCAGCGCGAGCGCCGCCACGGGTCGCTTGGTCGCGGTGCTGGCTGAGCCACGCCACGAGTTCGAGCGACTTCCCGCGTTCGAACGCGACGGCCGCTCCGCTGCGGTCGACCACGTCGACACCACCCAACACCCGGACCAGCAATGCCCATGCCGGCTCGGTGAACGGCTCGATGAACGGGTCGGAGGGCGGATCGGGGTGTGCGAAGTCGGGTGTGGCGAGCACCGAGGCGTGGCGAGCGGTGAGTGCCACGTCCTCCACCGGCTGCGCGGCAGCGGAGAGCAGATCGTGGAGGTCGATCACGTGCTTCTCGTCGAGGCCGACCGGCACCACCGTGAGCCCCAGGCGCTCCATCTGCCAGCCCTGGGTGGTCGCCCGAACCGTGAGCGATGCGCCGTCGACTGCGTGACGCAACACCACGGCGAGACCACGGCCACCGCCGCGGGTGACGTCGAGCAGCTCCCGGAGCGCAGCCGGCTCATGATGGTCTGCAGCCGACACCACGACGACGGGCTCCCAGGCCTCACCTCCGATGCCACGTGCGCGGAGTTCCGAGGTACGTCGGTGCCCGATCGCCGTGGGCGTCGAGCCGAGTGCCGACGCGGCCATGTCGATGGCCTCGTCGAAATCGCGAGCGCACTCGGCATTGTCGTTTCCGAGATGCACCGCAGGGTCGAGATCATGAGTGATCAACCGGAGCGTCTCACCTACGGGCGAGGCGGCCAGCGAAGCAGCGATCGCACGAAGGATCGCATCGGCGCCACGGTGTGAGCCGTCGGCGTCAGCGTCGATGCACACCAGCCCGAAGGCCTCGAGATCGAGGAACAGTTCGCCGCCACCGCCGGGGGATGGCTCGCAGGTGTCGACGGCGACACGACCGAGGTGCACCAGAGCAGGACAGGGTTGGCCCGCCAGCCGCGACAGCGGCGCCAACTCCTCGTTCGGCGTCGTGGCCGACAACTCCCAACGGTCGGCGGCGGCGCCGAGGCTCCACGGTCGTGACGGGCTCCGGCCCGGCCGGTCGAGCAACAACGTCACGCCACCGTCGTGGGCAACGATCGCACCCAACACGAACCCGCCGGTGCCCACCAAGAGATGGCCGGCAACACGAAGTGCGAGGTCGAGGCGCACCGCCCGCTGTGCGGCATCGAGTGACCGGACGAGACGCTCGATCTCCACCTCACGCGGTGTCGGTTGCGGCGCGCGCGAGTTCGTTCCGGCGCGGCGCAACTGCTGGCGACGACGCGACTCGACCAGACCCAGCGCCCCTGCGCACAACAGCACCGCCGCAGCCAGGCTCGTCGTCACGGGCGACCGCCCCTCGGCATCGGCATCGGCGCCGGGAGCGACCTGGGCGTCGACCTCGACCGATGAGTGATCGGTGGGGGAGGTGGACACCGGCGGCGACATGTCGCGCTCGACGGACACGATCGGTTGGGGAGGGAGCTCGAGCACCGGCGGTGTTCGGGCCGGCTCGGTGTCGCCCGGCAGGCTCGGCTCGTTCGCTGCCACGAGGGCGGGCGCCGTGGTGTCCACCGACGGGTCCACCGACTCCTCGTTCGCGGGGACAGCGACGGGGACCGGCGCCATCACCGGCGCCATCGGCGGCGCAACGTCCGGGGACGGCTCGGGAACCTCCACCGGGTCACCGGGATGCAGCATCGCCGCGTGGCTGTATCCGAGCAACGGGGCGTTGTGGGCTTGTAGGTCGTGAGCCAGGTGCGCCACGTCGCCGGCGACGGCCGGCGGATCGATGTGCTGTTCGGCAATGCTCCAGTACGACTCACCTGGGCGCACGACATGCGTCCGGTCCCACGTGGTCGCGGTGTCGCCGGGGACGACCTGGTCGGACGGTACGGGTTCGGACGCGGCCGGGACATCGAGCAGCCACCCGATGCGAATCAACGAGGGGTCATCGAACACGCGGCCGTCCAGCATCACCCGGCCGAGGTTGCGGTCGATGATCGCGTCGGCGAGATCGCGGACTCGGCTGTTGTCGCCGTTGGCGAGGTGTGCGGCGATGCGGTACACCGAGTCGCCTTCCTCGACCGCGTACGGCACCCATGCCGTCGGGCGTGGCCCACCCACACCCTCGGGCACCTCGACGACCATGCCGGCCGGGAACACACCGCCGGTCCAGGACGAACCATCCGGGGCCGTCGCACCGTGGTTCAGCGCGATGATCTGGTCGCGCAACTGCGGATCGCCGAGACGAACCGCCACCGAGTACGGCGTGTCCCGCCCGGAGGATCGCACCACCCCCGGGGTCCATGCGCCTGCGGCGTGCCCATCGGTGAACGACGCCGGCGATGCGAGCGACATCGCGGGTGGAGACACCGCGGCGACCGGGGTCATCGCGGCCGCTCGCGCGCCGGACACCCCGGTGAGGCTCACCAGACCGGCGCCCATCACGGCGGAGGTCGACACGAGCGCAGCGCGCACGAGCCGCCGAATCGCACCACTTGGCGACGGTGGCACGGGCGGCAGCGTGGCGGTCGGGTGCCGATGCCAGGCAACGACGCGCGCGATCTCGCCGACTGCCGTGAGGGCGAACCAGACCCACAGCGCAGAGAACACGATCAACCCGAGCGCCACCACCGTGTCGGCGTCGATCCGTCCCGATCCGAGCGAGCCCCGCCAGTCGATGCCTCCCGATTCGCCACCGACGCCGCCGACGCTGCGCCACACCAACAGCGGCAGCACGACGAGCACGCCGAGGAGCGTGACGGCGGCGAGGAGTCGGGAGGCGCCGGACAACAGTCCGGCCGAGGAACGGTGCATCGGGGATCGATCCTTTCGGCGAGAGCGATTCGTGGGAGTGATTCGGGCAGGAGTGGATTCGGACGGGAGTGGATTCGGACGGGGGTGGATTCGGACGGGGGTGGAGTCGGACGGGGTGGGTTCGGGCGGGAGTGCAACGTTGCGATCGGCGGGCGGAGGCGGGCGGAGGTGTGGTGGCGGGTCAGGTGGCGTAGACGACCGTGGCTGCACCAGAGGCGCGCACACTGAACTCGTCGGCGCCGCCGAGGGCGAGGAAGACAGCTCGGCGGCGTTCGGTGATGGTCACCACCACCTCGGCCTCACCTGTCGGGCCCGTCCGGATGGTGACGAGCACATCACCGGC
>JAYUSX010000228.1:0-10671 GCA_043755475.1 Actinomycetota bacterium | reverse complement strand
CCTACCACTTCGTCGAAGGACTCGCGGTGGCGTTCGACCTCCCGCCGCGAGAGCTCCCCGCCGACATCACGCGGGTGCCGAGCAACGGTTCGCTCGAGCAGGGCATGCGCACGTTCACCGTCTTCTGCGACCGAGCGTTCTACGAGATCAACCGGATCACCATCGTGCAGGTGCCACTCGTCGACCCGCTGTTCGCGGTGCGTTCACAGCTCGACCGGTTGCGCAACGCACTGCAACTCGATCGTCCGGTGGTGTTCGAGAACCCGGTGGTCGACACCTACGGCGGCCTGGTCACCCGATACCCGACCTGGCTCGCGATCGAGCCCGATGCCTGGCGTACACAGCGCGGCGGATCGATCATCTACCGCGGTGCCACGCTGTTGCTGATCGCCCAACCCCGACAGATGGACTTCGTCGTCGAGTTCACGCCCAACCCCGACAAGCCCTCGGCGCCGTTTCGGGGCATCGTCTCGTGTGTTCCCGGTGAGGCCCCGGCGGCGGGCCTCGGTGCCCTGCCGGCGTTCCCCGAGCTGCCCGATCAGACCGACCCAGGTGTGAACGGTCCGTGCACGTGGACCCCGCCTGGTCCAGGCGAGGTGACGATCACGGCGCGCATCACCTACTCGATCACGTTCTGGGCGAACGGCTTCACCGAACCCGACGATGACTACGTGTGGACGAGCGTGCCGGCGGTGTACGACTCCGGCGAACTGATCGCCGTCAACACCAAACCCTGACCCGCCACCAGCAGCGTCCGGTGAACGCCACGGTTCACCTTCACCGCCGAACGGGGTGGATCAGTTGGGCTCGCCGGCGATGGTGAGGACGGCCCGCGCGTGGCGGTCTGCTTCGTCGGGCGTGAGGGTCGCTCCGAGCTCGACGATGAAGGCCACGCCGGGATCGATCGTTCGGCGGGCCCACGTGGCAGCCACGCCGGTGTAGCGGCCGCCGGTGATCGACACCACCGGAAGGCCGACCAGGTCGGCGTAGCGCTGTCGGATCGCACCGTCGCGGCCCTTGCCGGGGCTGATGCGAAACAGATCCTGGTGATACCAGATGATCAGGTCGGGCCGGATCTCGGTAACGAACCCGATGAGCGCCTGCGTCTCGGGCTCGCTCGCCACCGCCGGACCCGCGTACTGGCCGTCGCCGGGAACGCCGATCGGCCCCCAGTCCGCCGGGAAGTTGCGGTTCAGGTCGACCTGGTTGGCATTGTGCCGGTCGCCGTTGGCGACGCCGTCGGGGTTCATCGAATCGATCAGCCACAGGTCCACGTTCGCCGGCACCTCGTACTGCTCGAGCAGATCGACGATCGCGAGACCGGCCGCCTCGTCGCCATGGATGACCCCGATGATCAGCACCACACGCCCGCCCGGCGTGCCGCGACGAACCGCCGAGATCGGCCGACCCTCGACCGAGCCCCCGATCTGACGAGTTTCGAGCTGCTGCGTGTCGATCGGTTGGGTCTCGGTCTGTGGCCCGTCCGTCTGTGGGGTCTCGAGGATCGGCGGCGACGTGGAGGGCGGAGCCGACGGTGGCGGAGTCTCCACCGTGGTGGGCGCTCCCGTGGACGGCGGCACGTCGCTGGTGGGCGCCGCATCGAGCCCGGTCGTCACCGAAGGCACGGTGGGCGCCGACCCAGCGGTGGTGGCCTGCGTCGAGTCGGCGAGCGTCGCACTGACGACACTCCGTTCCGATGTGACCACCGGGTCGTCGCCGCCACATCCGGCCGCCGTGAAAGCCACGACGACCAGCAGTGCGAAGGCTCGACCGAGGCGAGGGGTGCGACGAACGTTGGAGATCACTCCGTGTAGTAGTAGCAGCCGTACTGCTCGGCGTCGCCCCAGCGCACCGAATCACGCTTCGTGAGCGAGGCCCGATCGGTGAACTGCACCTGGTCGAAGCCGATGGTGACGATCTCGCTACCGATGATCATCGAGCGCTGCAGGGGGTTCCAGCATCCCGTGCTCCCGGTGATGTCGTGCTCGATCACGCCACGTGCAACCAACTGTGTGCCCTGGAGCTGAGCGACGATTACGCCGCCCCCGTTGCCAGCGCTGAACTGGCTCGCAACGCACTCCTGACCATCCGCACACGGTCCCCACAGCGGCGAGGTCGGGATCACGATCGTGCCGTCCTCGGGCCAGTAGAGGAACGCCTTGTGGTCCCACTCGGCCTCGCTGGAGCCGCCGATCTGCAGTGTGGACAGTTGCTGGGGGTTCGCGGGATCGCTCACATCGAACAACGACAACTGCGTGCCGGTCGTCCGGCCCGACAGGTCGGCGTTCTGGCCCACGCCGAGCAGCAACCCCTCACCGACAGGATGGAGGTAGGCCGAGTAGCCAGGGATCTTCAGCTCGCCGACCACCCGCGGGTTCGCCGGGTCGGACAGGTCGAGCACGTACAGCGGATCGGTCTGACGGAACGTCACGACGTAGGCGAGCGGCCCCATGAAACGGACCGCGTAGATCTGTTCGGTGACGCCGAGACCCTTCGCCTGTCCGATCTGCGCCAACTCACCGCTCTGTGGCCGGAGCACGGTGACGGCCGACTCGCTCGCACCGGTGCCCGTCCAGTCGTCGAGTGTGGAGGCGACACGCAGATCGCCCTCGTACTCGCCCATGGAGAACTGGTTCAACAGCCGGCCCGGAACTTCGCCGGAGGCCACCCACGACGCCGATCCGTTCGCGCCGAGTGCGAACTGATGGATGAGCGTCGGTGGCTGTTGCGACGGTGACGCGACGTCCGTTCCCGAGTTGAACCAGTCCCACGGCTGGGTGGCCATGTAGATGTTCGACGACGACGCGTAGACGATGTCGCTGCTCGACACGATCCCCGACGAGCCGACCGGACTGGTACCCGCTCGCATGTCGAGCGTTGCGATCCACGAGATGCCCAAACCCGCGAACTCCCGCGGGGCCGCGACGTTGGCACAGTCGAGCGAGGTGCTCATGTCGCCGAACGACCCGTCGCCGTTCTCCTCGAACCAGCGTGGCATCCACTGCTCGATCGAGCTGTCGCGGATGATGCGCCGGTTCTCCTCCAGTGCTCGATCCTCGTCGAGACCGAACTGGTCCGGATACACGAACGGAAGTCGCACTGCGATGGTCGAACTCAGCACCAGGCGGGCGGTTCCATCGATCGCCCGGCTGGCGACAGCGCGGCCTTCGAGATGGCTGCGGCGCAGCAACGAAGCTGACGACGGATCGGTCACATCGAACAGCGAAACGATCGTGTCCTCGGCACCGCTCCACGACGACGTGACAACCAGCAGCCGTTCTCCGTCGAGCAACAGTTGATGCGTTCCTTGCGGCACGTCGATCGTGTCGAGCACACGTGCGCTCGCGACGTCGACGATGCGCACCCCTTCTTGGCCCGCGACGAACACCTCGGTGCCGTTCGTCTCGACGATGTCGCCTTCGTCGACACCGACCTCCTGGGTGTTCGTCGTGGAGAAGCCGCCTGCAGCGGTCGCGGCCGGAGCTGCCTGATCGAAGGCAGGCGCCTCGGTGGCTTCGGAGACTGCACGCCCGTCGGCGGCCAGAGGCATCGGGCCGCCCCTCCAGTACGGATACCCGCCACCCAGCCCCCACGCCGTCACCCGCTCCAGCGATTCTGCCTGGAGGTACCTGAGCAGCGCCGGGCAATCGCTGAAGAAGGTGAGGCGCGACCGGCCGAACCCGGCGGTGCGCGGCGGTGTCGTGCCCGAGTCCGGTGCATCCTGATCGTCGGGAACCGTCGAATCGGTCCGAGTCGGCGCCGTGGTCGAAGGTGGCTGGGACGTCGAAGAAGCCGCATCGGGGTCGTCGGCGACACATCCGGTGATGACCAGCGTGGTCGCCGCGAGCATCGCCATGGCGACGAGCGAACGGTGTGAGGAGCAGTTCATGGACGGTTGGACGTCGTTGACGGCCTCATCGGTTCCCACCGATCGAATCGGATACCGAAAACGGCCGAACCCGCCCATGCGGGCGGGTTCGTCAGAACGTGGGAAGCCGGTCGAGACCGACGCGACTCACCAGCGATAGTGGGCGAAGGCCTTATTGCTCTCGGCCATCTTCTGCATGTCGTCGCGACGCTTGATCGCAGCACCGAGGCCGTTGGCGGCGTCCATGAGTTCGCCGGCGAGGCACTCGGCCATCGTCTTCTCACGACGCTTGCGGCTGAAGTCGACCAGCCAACGAATCGACAGCGTGCTCGCACGACGAGGACGAACCTCGACGGGCACCTGGTAGCTCGCCCCACCGACGCGGCGGCTCTTCACCTCGAGCGGCGGCTTGATGTTGTCGATGGCTCGCTTGAGCGTGGCGATCGGCTCGGCGCCGGTCTTTTCTTCCACGATCTTGAGCGCGTCGTAGACGATCTTCTCGGCGACGGTGCGCTTGCCGTGCAGCATGACCTTGTTGGTCACCTGCGACACGAGCAGCGAGCGATACAGGGGATCGGGCAGCAGCTCTCGGCGCTGAGCGGGTCCTTTACGAGGCATCTTGCGGTTCCTTTTCCCTGTACTACTTGGCCATCTTGGCGCCGTAACGGCTGCGGCTCTGCTTGCGGTTCTTCACGCCGGCTGCGTCGAGCGCGCCGCGGATGATCTTGTATCGCACGCCCGGCAGGTCGCGCACGCGGCCACCACGCACGAGCACGATCGAGTGCTCTTGCAGGTTGTGGCCTTCGCCGGGGATGTAGGCCGTGATCTCGACCCCGCTGGACAGACGAACGCGAGCGACCTTGCGCAGCGCTGAGTTCGGCTTCTTGGGGGTGTTGGTGTACACGCGGGTGCACACACCGCGACGCTGCGGCGACCCCTTGAGGGCCGGCGTCTTGGTCTTCGAGAACTTCGTGGTGCGCCCTTGGCGAACCAGCTGCTGAATCGTGGGCACGCGTCTACCTTTGCGAACTGTGACAGTGCGAGAACAACTCTGTCGGGTGACAGCTGCATGGAGAGCTCCACGCAGGACCATGCAATGTTAGAGGTGCGCGTCCACGACCGGCAACCCGCGCGTGCACGTCGAGCTCGCGAACTCATCCGATCCACATTCCTCGCGGGTGTGCACCGACGCTCGGCACGTCGCTGCGCCAGGTGGAAACTCCCGCACGACGAGTTGGATCAGTGCGCCTTCAGGGCTGCCAGGAACGCCAGTGCCGCAAGCACGAACCAGGGGGTGGCCCGAGCGGTACCCCGCTGCCGCGCGTCGTGGTGATCGAACGGGTGATGCGCCGCCGACCCGTAACCGTGCTGATGAAATGCCCGCATGACCCTGTCCTCTCATCCCCGCGCCCGTCCCTGACACGGCACCGTCCGCATTGGGACCGTCACCCCGGATATCGGCATGTCAAGCAGGTGACTTGAACCGTCGATCGCAGGAGGGCCGGAGCGGGGCGGACAGGTCGAAGCGTCCGGAGTGGTCGGGTACCGAACGACCCGAAAACGGCGACGCGCACGGCGCCCGTTGGCGTCGTGCGCGTCGTGCGACTCCACAGGTCACAGGTCACAGGTCACAGGCCAGGGGACCTCACCCGGCGAGCGACTACTTGGCGTCGCCGTCGAGCTTGTCGACGAGCCCCTTCGCCTTGTCGGCTGCTTGGCCGATCTTCGAGTCGTGTTGGTCGGGAACCTTCTTCTCGACGACATCGGCGACCTTGTCGATTCCCTGCTTGATCTGCTTCTCGCGGCCCTTGGTCAGGCCCTTGATCTTGTCGAGCAAACCCATGTCAACATCTCCTTGTGGTTGGCGGACACACACAGTGTGCTCGCTGTTGTCGAAAATCGACACGAGCGACGACGCCTGGCCCGAAAGCCGAAGCGAACGTCGCTCGTGTTCTTTCACCGAACGATCAGACCTCGACGGCTGGCTCCTCGGTCGCGTACGTGCCGTGGATGTTGCTCAGCCACGCGGCCGGATCCTCGTCGAAGTCGCTCGAGTACGACGTCATCGGTTGGTAGTCGGGCGCTTCGACCGTGAACTGTCGGTAGTGCATCATGCCCGAACCGGCCGGGATGAGCTTGCCGATGATGATGTTCTCCTTGAGGCCGAGCAGGTTGTCGCCGCGGCCGTCGATGGCGGCCTCGGTGAGCACCCGGGTAGTCTCCTGGAACGAGGCAGCCGACAGCCAGCTCTCCGTCGCGAGCGACGCCTTGGTGATGCCCATGATCTCCGGTCGGCCTTCGGCGGGCTTCTTGCCCTCTTCGACCATTCGACGGTTCGTGTCGCGGAACACCTTGGCATCGGCACGCTCACCGGGCAGGAATCCCGTGTCACCGGGCTCCTGCACGCCGATACGACGGGTCATCTGACGCACGATCAGTTCGATGTGCTTGTCGGAGATCGACACGCCCTGGTCGCGGTAGACCTTCTGCACCTCTTCCACGAGATACAGCTGAGTCTCACGGATGCCCTTGATCTCCATGATCTCCTTCGGATCGAAGGGACCGTCGGTGATCGGATCACCGGCCTTGACCTCTTGGCCGTCGGCCACGATCGGCCGGCTGCCCGACGGGAGCACGACGGTGTGCTCTTCGCCCTGGTCGTCGACCACCGAGACCGGAATGCCCTTGCCTTCGTCTTCGGCGATGCGCACCACACCCGACGCACGGGCGAGCCGCGCCGAACCCTTCGGGGTACGACTCTCGAACAGTTCGACGACGCGAGGCAGACCTCCGGCGATGTCCTTGCCCATCGCCACACCACCGGTGTGGAACGTACGCATGGTGAGCTGAGTACCAGGCTCGCCGATGGACTGTGCTGCGATGACGCCGACCGCCTCGCCGAGTTCGATCGACTTGCCGGTGGCGAGCGAACGCCCGTAGCACAGTGCGCACACACCGAGCTCGGCGTCGCACGTGAGCACCGACCGGACGCGCATGCGGGTGATGCCGGGATCGTCGCGGAGCGCGGCCATCTCGGGGTCGCCCACCAACGTGTTGCGCTTCAACACGGTGCCGTCCGACAGGGTCATGTCGTTCAGCAGCGCGCGGCCGAAGAGCTTCGTCTCGAGGTAGGCCCGCTTGTTGGCCGTGTCGACGCCGACGTTCTCGATCCACACACCGAGGTGCGAACCGCAGTCGATCTCACGAACGATGAGCTCCTGGGCGACGTCGACGAGACGACGGGTGAGGTAGCCCGAGTCGGCGGTACGCAGAGCGGTGTCGACCAGGCCCTTGCGGGCACCCGGAGTGGCGATGAAGTACTCGAGGGTCTCGAGTCCTTCACGGAAGTTCTTCTTGATCGGACGCGGGATCATGTCGCCACGAGGGTTGGCCACGAGGCCACGCATGCCGGCGATCTGGCGCATCTGGGTCATGTTGCCTCGAGCGCCAGAGCCGACCATCATGTCGATCGGGTTGAAGCGCTGCGCCTTGAACTCGAGCTCCATCGCCTTCTGCACCTCGGCGGTGGCATCGGTCCAGATGCGCACCTCCTGCTGGCGCCGCTCGCCGTCGGTGATGATGCCCCGCTTGAACTGGGTCTCGACCTTGTCGGCCTGGGCCTCGTGACGATCGAGGATCTCGCGCTTGGACTTCGGTGTCTTGACGTCGTCGATCGACACGGTCAGACCGCTCTGTGCCGCCCAGCGGTAGCACACGTTCTTGATCGCATCGAGGGCCTCGGCCACTTCGGACTTCTTGTAGTTGTCGGAGAGGCGCTCGACGATGACGCCCATCTCCTTCTTCTTGATGAGCTCGTTGATGTGGCCGAAGCGCTTCGGGTAGTCGGCCGGCAGGGCCTCCTCGAACAGGAGCCGACCCGGCGTCGTGTCGAAGATGTCGGTCGTGCCGTCCGGCATCGGGCGGCGCATCGTGATCTTCTCGTGGATGTTGAGGGCGCCTTCGTCGAGTGCACGCAACACCTCCCACAGGTGCCGGAACACGCGGGGCGTGGTGCCCACGGCGTCGAGCTCCTCGGTGAGGTAGTACCCACCGATGATGAGGTCCTGGCTGGGGGTCACGATCGGGCGACCCGACGCCGGCGACAAGATGTTGTTGGCGCTGAGCATCAGCACCCGGGCCTCGGCCTGGGCCTCGGCCGACAACGGCACGTGGATGGCCATCTGGTCACCGTCGAAGTCGGCGTTGAACGCGGTGCAGACCAGCGGGTGGATCTGCAGGGCCTTGCCCTCGACGAGCACGGGCTCGAAGGCCTGGATGCCGAGGCGGTGCAGCGTTGGCGCACGGTTGAGGAGCACCGGGTGCTCCTTGATCACGTCTTCGAGGACGTCCCACACCTGCGGGCGCCGGCGCTCGACCATGCGCTTCGCGCTCTTGATGTTCTGCGCGAGCTCCTGGTCGACGAGGCGCTTCATCACGAACGGCTTGAACAGCTCGAGTGCCATCAGCTTCGGCAGACCGCACTGGTGCAGCTTCAGCGTCGGGCCGGCCACGATGACCGAACGGCCGGAGTAGTCGACGCGCTTGCCGAGCAGGTTCAGACGGAAGCGACCCTGCTTGCCCTTCAGCATGTCGGAGAGCGACTTGAGCGGACGGTTGCCAGGACCGGTGACCGGACGACCGCGACGGCCGTTGTCGAACAGTGCGTCGACGGCCTCCTGGAGCATGCGCTTTTCGTTGTTCACGATGATCTCGGGCGCACCCAGATCGAGCAGACGCTTCAGTCGGTTGTTGCGGTTGATCACGCGGCGGTAGAGATCGTTGAGGTCGGAGGTCGCAAAGCGACCACCGTCGAGCTGCACCATCGGACGCAGCTCCGGGGGGATCACCGGCACGACGTCGAGGATCATGGCCTTGGGATCGTTGACCCGACGGCCGTTCTCGTCGCGCTTGTTGAACGACGCAACGATCTTCAGACGCTTGATCGCCTTCTGCTTGCGCTGCGCGCTCAACGGCTTGCGACCCGACGTCGTGGTGTCGATCGCGTCGCGGAGCTTGCGCTCTTCCTCATCGAAGTCGATGCGGTCGATGAGCGCCTTGATCGCATCGGCGCCGGTGCCGCCTTCGAAGTAGTCGCCGTAACGGTCGCGCAGCTCACGCCACAGCAACTCGTCGTCGATGATCAGACGCCCGTGCAGCTTGCGGAACTCGTCCCACGTGCGCTGCAGCAGATCGAGCTCCATCTCGTAGCGATCGCGGATCGCCTGGATCTCCTTCTCGGCCGTGTTCTTGAGCTTGCGAGCATCGGCGCCCTCGGCCTCGGTCTTGGTGGCCTCGTCCTCGAGCTCCTTGTAGCGACGATCGATCGCCAGTTCGAGCTCTTTCTGGATCGCGTCGCGCTCTTCGAGGTATTCGGCCTCGAGGGTGCTGATGTTCTCGTGGCGCGAATCCTCGTTCACGTACGTGACGAGGTTGGCCGCGAAGTAGATGACCTTCTCGAGCTGCTTGGCCTTCAGCTCTTCCTTGGGCTCGATGCCCGCGAGGAGGTAGGCCAGCCAGCTGCGGGTGCCGCGGAGGTACCAGATGTGGACGACGGGAGCGCTGAGCTCGATGTGGCCCATCCGCTCACGACGCACCTTCGAGCGGGTGACCTCGACGCCACAACGCTCGCAGATGATGCCCTTGAAGCGGACGCGCTTGTACTTGCCGCAGTAGCACTCCCAGTCGCGGGTCGGTCCGAAGATCTTCTCGCAGAACAAGCCGTCCTTCTCAGGACGCAGGGTGCGGTAGTTGATCGTCTCGGGCTTCTTGACTTCCCCGTGGGACCACGTGCGGATCTGTTCGGCCGTGGCCAATCCGATCTTCAACTGGTCGAACATGTTCACATCGAGCATCTCGGCGCCTCGTTCCTCATCGTCTTCATCGTCTTCATCGTCTTCATCGTCTTCATCGTCTACGTCAGGTCAGTGCAGGTTCAGTGCAGGTCTGGCGAACCAGGCCTAGTAGGCGCGCTCGCGGCGTGCAGCACGCTCGCGGTCGTCGTCGTCGGTGCCGCGCTCGGGGCGACTGATGTCGATGCCGAGCTCTTCGGCCGCACGGAAGACGTCCTCGTCGATCTCGCGCATCTCGATCTCGGTGCCGTCGGCCTGCAGCACCTCGACATTGAGGCACAGCGCCTGCATCTCCTTCATGAGCACCTTGAAGCTCTCGGGGATGCCGGGCTCGGGGACGTTCTCGCCCTTGACGATCGACTCGTACACCTTCACACGGCCGAGCACGTCGTCGGACTTGATGGTGAGCAGCTCCTGCAAGCAGTACGCCGCTCCGTAGGCCTCGAGGGCCCACACCTCCATCTCGCCGAAGCGCTGACCACCGAACTGCGCCTTACCGCCCAGCGGCTGCTGGGTGATCATCGAGTACGGGCCCGTGGACCGGGCATGGATCTTGTCGTCGACCAGGTGGGCCAACTTCAAGATGTACATGTAGCCGATGGTGACCGGGTTGTCGTACGGGTCGCCGGTGCGGCCGTTGTACAACGTGGTCTTGCCGTCGGTGCCGATGAGGCGCACGCCGTCTGCCGACTCGGGGTTGAGGTTGTCGAGAATGCTCTGGATGGTCGGGTGCTTGCCCGCCGTCTCCTCCTCGTCCCAGTGGGCGCCGTCGAACACGGGCGTTGCCACGAACGTGGCCGGCTTCGTGTTGGGGCGGGTCTTGGTCTCGGTGCCACGGATCGGCGGGTCGCCGATGACCTTGTTGTTCTTCACGTCGGTCCAGCCCCAACGAGCTGCGTAGCCGAGGTGCGCTTCCAGCACCTGACCCACGTTCATGCGGCTGGGAACGCCGAG
>JAYUSX010000227.1:0-4255 GCA_043755475.1 Actinomycetota bacterium | reverse complement strand
CCAGGCCGTCCTCGCGGCGCAGGTGGCCGGGGTCGCCGCGGTGCGACCGGGCGTGACCACGCTCGAGCTCGACACGGTGTGTCGCAGTCTCCTCGACGATGCGGGATTCGGCGAGTGGTTCACCCATGGCACCGGTCACGGTGTCGGGCTGCTCATCCACGAAGACCCCTTCATCAACAGCGCCGGTGGGTGGGTTTTGCAGGAGGGAGACGTCGTAACGGTGGAACCCGGCGTCTATCGTGGAGACTTCGGCGGCGTTCGGGTGGAAGATCTGGTCGAGGTGACCAGCACCGGGGGCCGCGCACTCACCAGATCGCCCAAGGATTCCCCATGCCTGCCATCAGCACCAACGACCTGAAGAACGGGATCACCCTCGAACTCGACAACGGCTTGTTCCAGGTGGTCGAGTTCCAGCACGTGAAGCCCGGCAAGGGGAGCGCGTTCGTCCGTTCGAAGCTGCGCAACCTCAAGACCGGCAACATTCTCGAGCGCACGTTCAATGCCGGCGTGCGCGTCGAGCAGGCACTGCTCGACAAGAAGGACATGCAGTTCCTCTACCGCGACGGCGACGAGTACGTGTTCATGGACACCGAGAGCTACGACCAGACCAACGTCGCACCCGCCGCCCTGGGCGATGCTGCCGACTACCTGGTCGAGCAGGCGATCGCACAGATCGCCTACTACAACGGCGACATCGTCACCGTCGAGATCCCGGCTGCGGTCGAGCTCACCGTGGCCGACACCGAGCCGGGCATCCAGGGCGATCGGGTCAGCGGTGCAAAGAAGGGCGCGACGCTCGAGACCGGCAAGGTGGTCCAGGTGCCCCTCCACATCAACATCGGCGACCGACTCCGCGTCGACACCCGCTCCGGCGAATACATCTCGCGGGTCTGACGGTCGACGGTGACACAACATGGGCGGCGACGCTCCCGGCCCGTCGGCCTCGAGGGTGACGAACGTTCAGATGCACGCGAGCGCGCCATGCTGCTGCTGTACGAGTCGGCATCGAAGGGGATCAGCCCGCTCGAGACCATCGAGGCGCAGGTGCAGCGGCCCGACCTGCTGACACGTGAACTGGTCGTCGGTGTCGCCGAGCACCTCGAGCGTCTCGACACCGAGATCGCGGCCCACGCCAAGGGATGGACCCTCGCGCGCATGCCGCTGATCGACCTGACCGTGATGCGAATCGCCGGCTTCGAACTGCTCGGCCGTCCCGATGTCCCGGTGGCGGTCGTGCTCGACGAGGCGGTCGAGTTGGCCAAGCGCTTCTCCACCGACGACTCCGGGCGTTTCGTGAACGGTGTGCTCTCGGCACTGGTATCGGTCCTGCGTCCGACCGGCTCGACGGGTCGTCCCGCACCTTCGGTTCAGCACGATGGAAGCAACGACGGCTGACGGCGAGTCGTCGGGCGGATCGATCGGCACCCGGCCGAGCGTCCACCCCGATCGAGCGGGGAGATCGTCCCGGTCCGGGCGAGCGCGCGCAGGACTCGACTCGGTCGTCGCCGGGCTGCGCTCGCTGACGATCTGGCAGTGGGTCCTGATCGCCTGCATCGCCGGTTACACGTCGTACTTCACGAGCGTCACCCTCGACGTTCATCACGGGCTCGGTACGTCGGCCTACGACTTCGGGTTGTACGACCAAGGTGTCTGGCTGATGAGTCGCTTCGACGCACCGTTCGTGACCTTGATGGGACGCAACCTGATGGGCGACCACACGTCGTTCATCCTCGTGTTCCTCGTCCCGATCTACTGGGTGTTCCCCAGCGCCGGCGCCTTGCTGTTCACCCAGTCGTTGTTCATCGCGCTCGGCGCCGTGCCGGTGTTCCTGCTCGGCCGCAAGCTGCTCGGTGTCGAGGCGTATGCCGTGATGCTGGCGGTGTGCTACCTGCTCCATCCAGCGGTCGGCTGGAGCAACCGCGAGAACTTC
This sequence comes from Actinomycetota bacterium, assembly GCA_043755475.1. Lineage (GTDB taxonomy): Bacteria > Actinomycetota > Acidimicrobiia > Acidimicrobiales > Ilumatobacteraceae > VFMC01. The sequence continues at coordinate 2,325 of JAYUSX010000227.1, read as the reverse complement.
CATCCGGACAGCTACCTCGCGCCGTTGCTCGGCATGGCCATCTATGCCGCGGTCGAGCGCAGGTGGCGCATGTATGCCGTCTTCTTCGCGCTGTCGCTGCTCGTGAAAGAGGATGTGTCCCTGGTGCTGGTGCCGCTCGGCGTCTGGGTCGCGGTGAAGCGCGACCGGCGGATCGGGCTGATCTCGGTGCTGGGATCGTTGACCTTCATGGGGGTCGCGATGCTGGTCGTGATGCGCAGCCTCATCGGCGTGCCGACCCGCAACGGGTGTCGGGTTCCCTTCGGGGGTCCGGGAGGATTCCTGAAGACGGTGTTCACCGATCCCGTAGCCGTCGTGAAGCACTACTGGAGCGACAGCCGCCCGTGGTACGTCTGGCAGATGACGGCACCCTTTGCCTGGGCCTTCGCCCGAGCGCCGAGCGTTGCCCTGATCAGCGTGGTGGTGCTGGCGACCAACATGTTGAGCACCTTCTGGTACCAGTACCAGATCGAGTACCACTACGCCCTCGTCGCGGTGCCGGCCCTGGCGATGGGCACGGTGTGGTCGGTGTCGAAGGTGGCCGAACGGTGGCAGGGAGCCGTCGTCGCGTTCGTGTTGTGCACGTCGTTGTGGACCGCGTGGGCATGGGGCGCCACCCCGTTCAGCAGGGAATTGCCCTACACCTGGGCGTCGGATCACCCGGTGGCCGTCGACGCCCGAGACATCATCGAGGGGATACCTGAGGATGCGGTGGTGTCGGCGCAGTACTCCCTGACGGCGCACGTGGCTCGCCGCCATGAGATCTACATGTTCCCCAACCCGTTCTCGTTGTCGTTGTACGGCACCGACGACACCCTGGCCGGCCAGCGCCTGCCCGCAGCCGACCGGGTCGAGTACGTGGTCCTCCCGGCGACGCTCGAACCCGACACCCAAGCGGTGTGGGATGTCGTGGCGGTGGAGTACACGTTGGTCGACGCCAACGACTGGTGGCGCCTGTTCCGCCGCACGAGCATGCTCGAGCGATCGGCGCCCTAGGAGCGGTGCTCTTGCAGCGTTGGCCTCGTCGCGTTGACCCGGGCCGTGGTGGCGCGAGGTGGCCCGTGGTAGTCTCGCGCCTGCCGTGAAGCGGGTCCCGTGAGGCCCAGACGGCAGGAGAACCATGTGAGACCCATCCGGATCACGACGCCCTGTCACGGGGCGTCACCCGCAGCATTCCTGCAAGTTCATGCAGTCGAGTGCATGACCATCCAGCTAGGGTGGTCGTCGTGAGTCGTTCCCCCATCCCCGCAGCGCTCGTCCTGGCCGATGGAAGCGTGTTCGAGGGAGAACATCTCGGTGCCACCGCTCCTGGCGGGGTGTCGAGTGGAGAGGTCGTGTTCAACACGGTCCTGGCCGGCTATCAGGAGGTGATCACCGACCCCAGCTACGCGGGGCAGATCATCACCTTCACGGCCACCCACATCGGCAACTACGGCGTGAACGCGACCGACTTCGAGAGCCGTCGCCCGTACTGCCGAGGGATCGTGGTGCGCGAGATGAGCCGCCGGCACAGCAACCAGCGCGCCGAGGCGTCGCTCGATGCGATGCTGGTCCGGTACGGCATCCCCGGCATCGGTGGCATCGACACCCGCCGGCTCACCCGCCTGTTGCGCGACACCGGCGCGATGCCCGGCGCGTTCGGCACCGCCGATGAGTCGACGCTGCGCGCCGCAGCGGCGGCCGAACCCGGCACCGACGGCGTCGATCTGGTCGCTCAGGTCACGACCGACGTGCCGTACACGGTGGGCGCCGGCGAGCGCCTGATCGTGGCGTACGACTTCGGCATCAAGCAGTCGATTCTGCGCGACCTCGCCGGCCTCGGTCGCGTGCAGGTCGTGCCGGCGAGCACGACGGCGGCCGAGGTGCTGGCGCTCTCACCCTCGGGTGTCTTCCTCTCGAACGGTCCAGGCGATCCCGCCGAGGTCGGCTACGCCGTCGAGGCGATCCGGGGTCTGCTCGGAGAGGTGCCGGTGTTCGGCATCTGTCTCGGCCACCAACTGCTCAGCCGGGCGATCGGTGGTGAGACTTTCAAGTTGCCCTTCGGCCACCATGGCGGCAACCACCCGGTTCGCCACGAGGCCACCGGCAAGATCGAGATCACCAGCCAGAACCACAACTTCTGCGTCGACCCCGAGTCGATCTCCGGGAAGGCCGCCGTGACCCACGTGAACCTCAACGACGCGACGATGGAGGGCATGCGCGTGCACGGCGTGCCTGCCTTCAGCGTGCAGTACCACCCCGAGGCAGGGCCCGGCCCACACGACGCGAAGTACCTCTTTGCAATGTTCGACGAGCTCATGGGCGGCG
>JAYUSX010000226.1:0-4266 GCA_043755475.1 Actinomycetota bacterium | reverse complement strand
GGCGCTACACCAGCGGCGCCCGCACACGCCTGCAACCCACCGGCCGATGGAGCACCCACCGACCCAACGGCACCGACATCGCACCACCCGACTGACCAGGCCCGGTCGGTCGCCCTCGCGAACACACCCCAGTGAAACCGGGCACCTGGTGCCCGGCACTTCGGCGCGCCCCCGACACACCATGAGCCGCACACGCCATCAACCCCACGACCGGATGCCCACTACCGTCAGGGCATGGCGATGACCGTCGCACGTGACCGGCTCACTCGGGCGAACGAACTGACGACCAAGCGGGCGACGGCGGGTGCGTTCCTGCATTCGGGGTCGGGCCGCGTTGCTGTCACCGCGGTGATGGCGCTGGTGGTGCTGAGGTTCCTCGTCGGCGACATCGGATGGCGGGATCTCGTCTTCGCATTCGTCGTCGTGGCGATGACCGGACCGGTGGAGTGGGTGCTGCACCGCAACGTGCTGCACGCACCCGTCGAATCGTTCGCCACCCGTCGTCTCGGTCTCGGCCTCGGACACCGTGAGCACCACCTCGATCCACCGGAGATGCGATGGTTGATGCTGCGCAGGAACGAGATGGCGATCTTCGTCGTCATTCTGGCGGTGTTCACGGCGGTGTGGAGCCTGCCGCTGGCGTGGGCGATCGGGGCAGGCGCGGCCGGGTCGTATCTCACGGCCTTCGTGTTCACTGCAGGCGCGGCCGCCCACTACGAGTGGACACACCTCCTGGTGCACACGGCCTACCGGCCGCGATCGCGCTACTACGCGCGGCTGGCGCGCAACCATCGCCGGCATCACTACCGCAACGAGCAGTACTGGCTGGGCGTCACCACGAACCTGGGGGATCGGCTGATGCACACGCTGCCGGCTCGCGACGAGACCGTTCCCCGATCGGAGACGGCCCGCACGCTGTCGGCTTGACGCGGTGGCTCGGGTTCAGGGTTCGACGAGCTTGAAGAAGCTCATGAACACATCGAGATGATCGAAGATCGACCCGGCGGCTGAGACATCGCCGTCGACGGTGGCGTCGCCCGCATCCACAGAGGCCGCGAAGGTCGTGGTGCCCTCGATCACCTGCTGCAGCACTCGCTTGGTCAGCGTGAACGTGACGGCTGCGCTCGGCTCGTGTCGGCCACCGACCGCGTGCAGCGTGCGGTTCGAGAGTGCCAACACCCAGCGCTCGTCCAGGTCGGTGAAGGTAAAGTTCATGGAGACCGCCAGGCCGCCGACCTCCTCGCTCTTCAGTTTCACGGCGAGGCTGTCGAAGATCTGGTCGATCGTCATGGCATCGAGGTAGCTGTTGCGCGTGGCCGGCTTCGGGGTGGGCGTTCCGTTGCGCAGCTCTTGTGCCCCCATCAGGAACGCGTTGCGAAACGTGGCCGACTGAGCCTGGTAGCCGAGCTGCTCGAACGTGTCGGCCTGCAGTTCGCGAGCGTCGGTGTTGGTCGGATCGGCGAACACGAGGTGGTTCATCAGCTCGGCCACCCATCGGTAGTCGCCCGCGTCGAACGACGCCCGCGCTGCGGCCAACAGCGCATCGGGGCCACCCGCCAGTTCCACGTAGCGCGAACCTGCGTCCACCGGCGGCAGCTTCCACAGGTTGGCCGGGTTGCCGTCGTACCAGCTGAGGTAGCGTTGGAAGACCGCCTTCACGTTGTGCACCAGATCGCCGTAGTACCCGGTCGTGTGGCCTTCGGCCGCGAACTCGGGTGGCAGTGCGAGCAGCTCGGCGATCTCGGTCGCGTTCAACCCGTGGTTCGCGAAGCGCATGGTCTGGTCGTGCATCCACCGGTACAGGTCGCGCTGGCGCACCAGGTACTGCAGCACGTCCTCGTTGCCCCACCGGGGCCAGTGGTGCGAGGCGAACATCAGCTGGGTGTCCGCGCCGAACAACTCGATCATCTCGCCGATGTACTTCGACCACTTCAACGAGTCGCGGATCAGCGCGCCACGGATCGGCACCAGGTTGTGCATCGTGTGCGTGCAGTTCTCGGCGGTGCACAACCAACCGTGGTCGGGGAAGAAGAAGTTCATCTCCGCCGGTGCTTCGGTCTCCGGCGTCAGTTGGAAGATCACGCGAACCCCGTCGACGACGAGCTCCTGGCCCGTCTCGGTGATGTCCTCGGTTGGGGCGATCAGGCCCGACACCCACAGCGGGATCGCCTTGCCCAGGCCACAATCGACGTGCTGGCGCGGGCCGGCCGGCAGCAGCGGGCCGAACTGGTACAGGGCGCGACGGGCCATGGCGTAGCCGGCGATCACGTTCTCGCCCACCGTTTCGCGCAGGAAGTGCTCGGGGGCGATGATCCGGCACCGACCGGCTTCGACGTCGGCCTGGGTGGTCACGCCCAACACGCCGCCGAAGTGGTCGGCGTGGGAGTGGGTGTAGATCACGGCCACCACGGGGCGCTCGCCGAGGTGGGCGTTGGCGAGGTCGAGGCACGCCCGGGCGCAGGGCTCCACGGTCAACGGATCGATCACGATCCACCCCGTATCACCGGCGATGAAGGTGACGTTGGAGATGTCGTAGCCCCGGGCCTGCCACACGCCCGGCGCGACCTCGAACAGGCCGTGGATGCCGTTCAACTGGGCTTGGCGCCAGAGGCTCGGGTTCACCGTGTCGGGATTCGTGCTGTCGCGCTCGATGAAGGCGTGGCGGTTCACGTCGAACACGGGTCCGAATGGCCCGTCGATCACACCCGTCGGGTGGGTGATCAGCAGCCCTCGCTCTGCTCGCTCGAAATCGGCCTCGTCGAAGCCGAGATTGAAGCCGGGCGAACGTCGCGCGTTCGCGGCGCGGGTGTGGACGGTGGCGTCCTTTGGTGCTGTCCCCATGGCGGAGAGCATCGCACGCGCGAAGTACGGTCCCGAGACGTGGAGGCAGGTGCGGCGTGTGGCCGCCTCGCCCTGGTGGTCGCCGTCGGGTTGCTGGCGGCTGCCTGCACCTCGACGATCGAGGGGGCTCCGATCCCGGCCACACCGGCACCTGCGCCGACCGGTGCGTTCGCGCCGCTGCCGGATACTTCGGCAACGACCGCGCTGGTGACGGAGGCGGTGCCGGACACCGTCCCGGACTCGACAGTCGTCACGTCGGCGCCACCGACCACCATGGCTCCGAGTCGGGTGCGGTTGGTCTTCACAGGTGACGTGCTGATGCACTCACCGCTGTGGCGGCAGGCCGAGCGAAACGGTGGTGGCGTCCACGACTTCGTACCGATGTTCGCCCACCTGCAGCCGCTGATCGAGTCGGCCGATCTTGCCGTCTGCCACCTCGAGACGCCCGTCGCGCCGCCCTTCGAGGCGTACTCGACCGACCCCCGCTACGGCGTGCCGGCCGAGGTGGTGGACGGCTTGGCGGCAGTGGGGTTCGATCATTGTTCGACGGCGAGCAATCACACCTTCGACCGCGGCCTCGCCGGCCTGGCGGCCACGGTGGCACGCTTCGAAACGGCAGGGATCACCCAGCACGGCATGGCCACCGAGCCGGCGGGCATCGAACCGATCCTGCTCGAGGTCGGCGGCCACGTGTTCGGGCACGTTTCGGCGACGTACGGCTACGACGAAGGCGATCCGCCGCCGGACGAACCGTGGCGATCCAATCTCATCGACCCCACGCGGCTGATCGCCGATGCGCAACTCGCTCGATCCCGTGGCGCGGAGGTGGTGATCGTGTCGCTGCACTGGGGTGACTCGATGTCGCGCCGGGCGTCATCGGCACAACGTCTGATCGCTGAGGAGTTGGCGGGCTCGGGGGTGGTCGATCTCGTGGTCGGCCACCACTCCCACGTCGTGCAGCCGATCGAGCAGATCGGGACGATGTGGGTCGCCTACGGCCTCGGCAACTTCATCTCGAACATGCCGATCGCCGACAGCGAGTTCGCGAGCGAGGCCACGCGAGACGGCCTGGTGCTCGAGGTGGAGTTCGGCGTCGACAGTGCCGATCCCGGCCTGCGTGTCGCGTCGATCGTGGCCCGACCGATCTGGGTGGATCGCGATGGCGGATGGGTGGTGCGCGATGTGTGCAGCGGCCGGCTCGAGCCGGAACTGTCCGCACGTGTCGGTCGTGTCCTCGACGACTCGTGGCGACGAACCGCAGCGATCGTCGGGCCGTCCCTCCCCGTCTGCTGAGGCACCGCTCGCACAATAGTCAATTGCTGACTATTATCGGCGCGTCATGCGCTTCTCTCTGGTTCTCGCAACAGCGCTGCTCGCTCCCGTCGTGATCCCCGGGTGCGGGCGCGACCACAGCGGCGCCGACGA
>JAYUSX010000225.1:0-4282 GCA_043755475.1 Actinomycetota bacterium | reverse complement strand
GGTTCGCCGGCTACTCGGAACCGGTTCAGCTGGGTCTTGCGGCGCCGCCCGTGGGTGGAGCGGTGCCGAAGGCGGCTGAAGCGATCCGCGTGTTGCCGACGGAGGTGATGAATCGACTCGACGCTCGTGCGCGGGAAGCCGGAGCCACCATGGGCACGGCGCTCATGGCCGCGTGGGCGGTCCTGCTCGGGCGGTACTCACGGCGCGACGACGTGGTGTTCGGGTCGACCCGGTCGGGGCGGCACTCCACGCCGGACGCCGCAGACATGGTGGGATGCTTGATCAACACCGTTCCCCTGCGCGCCGATGTCGGTCGCAGCGTGACGGTCGACGAGCTCATGCAGAGCCTGCGCGACCAACAGGTGCAACTTCGCCCCTACGAGCACATGCCCTTGGTCGAGGTTCAGCAGTGGAGCGATGTCCCCAATGGGACGCCCCTGTTCGAGACCGATGTCGTGTTCGAGCGCTACCGACTCGAGGACCAGCTCCGTGCCCTGGGCGGCAACTGGGTGAACCGCAGCGTGAGGGGCTTCGGCGAGGTTGAGCTCGGCCTCATGCTGCGTGGCTTCATTCGTGCGGGGCTCGAGCTGCACATCGACTTCGACGAGTGCCGCTACGACGTGGAGACGATGGACCGCATGGCGGACCACGTGGCTCGGCTGCTCACCCAGATCGCCGATTCAGCAGCCGACACCGAACTGCGTGAACTGCAGATGCTGGACGACGACGAGAGGGCCTTCCTCGTCGACGGCTTGAATCCGAGTCCCGTCCGATCTGCTGCGACGTTGCCCGACGAGTTCGAGGCGGCGGTCGCGACGCACGCCGACGCGCCGGCGCTGAAGGAAGTCGACTCGTCGCTGACCGTGTCGTACCTGGAGCTCGACCAGCGGGCGAACCGCTGGGCGCATCTCCTCGCCCGGTACGGCGTTGCGCCCGATGACCGGGTGGCATTGTTCGTGCCGCGCTCGGTGGCGTTCGTGGAGGGCGTGATCGGTGTGGCGAAAGCCGGGGCCGCATGGGTGCCGATGGACCCCTCGTACCCTGCGGAATCGCTGGCGCACATGCTCGTCGACAGCGCGGCCTCCGTGGTGCTCACGACTCGTGAACTGGCTGCCCTTCTGCCAGCAGGAGATGCCACGGTGGTCGTCATCGACGATCCGCTGGTGCGCGAGGCCCTCGAGGATCTGCCGTGCACGGCACCCGATCGGGCCACCCTCCGTCACGACCATCTTGCGTACGTCATCTACACCTCCGGTTCCACCGGTCGGCCCAAGGGTGTCCTCATCGAGCACGGTGCGCTGACGGGCTATCTGCGCAGTGTGATACAGCTCTACGGTCTCACCAGCGCCGACAGGATGTTCCAGTTCTCCGCGCTGAGCTTCGACACCTCGATCGAGGAGGTCTTCTCCACCTTGCTCAGCGGTGGTCTGCTCGTGATGCGCAACGACGAGATCGCCGGCTCCGGCGAGGAGTTCCTCGACGCCGTGGAGCGTGAGGGCATTACGGTCATCGGTTCCCCGACGGCCTACTGGCACCTGTTGGTGCAGCACCTGGAGGAGAGCGGGTCGACGGTGCCCCCACAGGTTCGAGCGGTGGTCGTGGGAGGCGAGAAGGCCTCGCGCCGTGCGCTCGACTCGTGGCGGCGGTTCGCCCCGCGGACCACGTTCATCAACGGCTACGGCCCCACCGAGGTGACGATCGCGTGCACGTTCTATCGCCTCGACCCCGATCGGTCGTTGGCCCCGGGCCAGGAGATACCGATCGGGCGGCCGGCTTCGTGCTCGCGCAACTACGTGCTCGACCCGCACGGCGATCCGATGCCGGTCGGCGTCGCAGGGGAGCTGTGGGTGGGCGGTCCGAACGTCGGCCGCGGCTACCTGAACCAGCCCGGCCTCACCGAGGATCGATTCCGGGTCGATGGGCTGTCACCGGTGCAGGGTGCGCGCATGTACCGCACCGGGGATCTGGTTCGGTGGCTGCCGGACGGCAACCTCGAGTACCTCGGTCGGATCGATCGCCAGGTGAAGCTCCGCGGATACCGCATCGAGCCTGGTGAGGTGGAGTCCGCGCTCGAACGCCATGCCTGTGTCGCCCGAGCCGTGGTGGCGGTGCACGGCACGGGTGGGCTGGAACGGCTGGCGGCCTGGGTGGTCCCGGCAGCGGGCCAACAACCGGACCCGACGGAGCTGCGTGAGTTCGCACGCGAGCACCTACCGGCGCACATGGTGCCTGCCGTCGTGGTGCTGATCGACGACGTGCCCGAGACCCCGGGCGGCAAGATCGACGTGCGCGCGTTGCCGGCCCCGGATGCACGGCCCGCCGCTCGCGGCGACGCTGTGCCGTTGCTCGGGACGAACGGGGCGATCATCGTCGACTGCTTCGCGGCGGTGCTCAAGCTGGACTCCGTCGACCCCGACGATTCCTTCTTCGATCTCGGTGGTCACTCCCTGCTCGCCATGAAGCTGATCGACAGGATCGATCGAGCGCTCGGCCGCCGACTCACCCTCGGTGAGTTGCATCAAGCTCCGACGCCACGCGACCTCGACGCCCTGATCGGTGGCACGAGAGAGGGGCCGGCCGATGGCCGCGCGTTCGAGTACCTGTTGCCGATCCAACCCACGGGCTCCCTGCCGCCGCTGTTCGGCGTGCACGTGCTCGGGCCCAACGCGGCGTGGTACCGACCGCTCGCGGCTCGCCTCGGCGACGACCAACCCGTGATGGGGCTGTGGATCGCCAGTCCCGATGTCGACACACCGGCCGACCTGCAGGTGATCGCGGCGACGTACGCCGACGAGATCGAGCGTTGGTGTCCGGCCGGGCCGGTCGGGTTGGCGGGCATCTCCCTCGGTGGCTTCGTCGCCTACGAACTGGCGCAACAGTTGCGTGCCCGAGGCCGGGACATCACGGTGCTGGCGTTGTTCGACACCGCTGGGCCGGGCGGCCGCCCGCAGCTCGAAGGCCTTCGACGCCTGCAGAGGCATCTGCAGCACCTGCGCCTCGATGGCTTCCAGTACCTGAGTGGCCGGGTGCGTGGCAAGCTCTGGAAGCTTCGCGAGAAGAGGCGTGCTGTCCGCGCCCAGCAACGCCAGACCCGCGGTGGCGAGATCCCCGCCGACATGTGGATGTCGCGGTTCATCGAGCTCAACCAAGCGGCTGCCCGAGCGTACGAGGTGCTGCCCTACGACGGCACGGTGACAGTGTTCCGTGCGACGAAGGTGAGCTTCGATCGACCCGAGGTGATCGAGGGCGGGCTGGGATGGGGCGCCTACGCTCGTGGCGTCGACGTCATCGATGTGCCAGGCGATCACATGTCGATTCTCGCCGAGCCACAGGTGGCGGTGATGGCCCACCATCTGAGCCATGTGCTGCAGCGTGATCGCGAGGCGAGGAGCCGATAGGTTCGGCTCTGCCGTGCACCTCTCGATCGACCCCGATGAACTCGCGTCATGCGTTGGCTGTGGCTTGTGCCTGCCCCATTGCCCGACGTTCCGGTCCACCGGTGAAGAGGCGTTGTCGCCACGCGGTCGCATCGCGGCGATGAGGGCCGTTCAGAACGAGGGCGCCCCGACCGACGCCTCGTTCGTCGAGTTCATGAGCACGTGCGTCCAGTGCCGCGGGTGTGAACCGGTGTGTCCGAGCGGTGTGCCGTTCGGACATCTGATGGAGGCCACGCGCAGCACGCTCGCCGAGCAGCGGAGCATCACGCCGTGGTGGCAGCGTGCCGGATTCGGTGTGCTGGCGCACCACCGGCTCCTGCTCGCCGGTTCGTCACTGCTCGCGATCGGACAGAGAGCGCACCTGGTGCCGCGACGGTTCGGACTGGGACGTCTTCCCGTTCGCCGACCTGCCCCACTGCGCGGCACCGGAACCGACGTCTGGCTGTTCACCGGCTGCGTGATGGATGCGTGGCAGCGCGAGGTGCACGTCGCCACAGCGCGCGTGCTGCAGGGCATCGGCGTCACCTACGCAGTGCCGGGAGCGGGGAGCGGGTGCTGCGGCGCGCTTCACGTTCACGCCGGACTGACGGCTCCGGCCCGGCGCCTCGCTCTCGCGGTGATGGCATCGATGCCCGGTGACGCACCGGTGGTGGTGAACTCGGCCGGCTGCGGCGCCGCGTTGAAGGACTACGGACACCTGCTCGGCACCGATGAGGCACGTGTGTTCTCAGGTCGGGTGGTCGATGTTCACGAGTTCGTCGCGCCCCATGTCGATCGACTCCGGCCGGTGCGTCGGCTCGACCCCATCATCGTGCAAGACCCATGCCACCTTCGTCACGTGCAGC
>JAYUSX010000224.1:0-4284 GCA_043755475.1 Actinomycetota bacterium | reverse complement strand
TCAGGTCCGTCGATGTCGTCGGCGACGCGGGAATGGCCGTGCTGGTCGAGCACGACTACGCCGGCTGCGACTTCGTCGACTACTTCACCGTGGCACGGATCGAGGGCCGGTGGTGGATCACGTGCAAGACCTACGCACACACCGGTGGCACGATGCCGGAGCACTGACGGACAGGCACGTTCGCGGCGACGACAGCAGTCACGTCTCGGTGGCCAAGCACGGAGTCGAACCGCTAAGTCGCCGGTGAAGGTCGACTGCTCGCCGCCGTACCCCGGTGGCCGCCGAACACTCAAGCAGCAACCACCGCGATTTCCACCATCGCCACGCCCTCGGCACCACGACACGCGGTGCTCGTTCCCGTTCAACCGTATCTGGTCGCGCCACGGCCTGACCGCGGCGACGGTCACGCGAACTAGCGTTCTCCCACATGACGGTCACCTCTGACACTCTGGTCGTCGAGCACGGGCCCGAACGCCCGAAGGGTCAGGGCCTCGATCGGCATCAGGAGGAGTCGGGCAACCGGGCGATCGCTCTGCTGCTCACCAACCCCATCGTCGGCGAGCAGGTCGATCTCGTGCTCACGTGGCGCGAGGCCGACGGCGATCGCCCAGCGGCGTACGAGGCGTGGTCGCGCCGCGGCATGGTGCGCTTCCGTCGTGTCATCACCTCGCCCCGGACACCCGGAGCAGCCGGCGCGTTCGACTTCGAGACGCTCGAGGTGCATGGGGTCGATCCGCTCGCGAACCGCGATCCACTTGCGCTCAACACCCTCGCCGCCGAACGCGACGCCGCGGCCGAGGGCGGCTTCGATGCCGACGATCCGGCTCGCCGATTCATCGCCCCCGAGCAACAGAGCTACCCGTTCGCCCACGAACGAATCGCTCAACTGTTCGACTCACCGAACGCACCCGATCTCGCGGTCAGCCCCCGCGACTGGTCTTCGGGCTCGTCACCCGGCACACATGGCGGGCTCCACGTTCGTCAAGCTCGCGCGCCGTTGTGGTTCAGCGGACCAGGGATCGTGGCCGGCCGTCACCCGATTGCCGCCCGCTCGATCGACATAGCACCCACGTGCCTGGCCGCACTGCGGTTCCCGCTGGTCGACGGTGCCGACGCCACCGGTCGCACCAGCAGCGAACGCGGCGTCGAACCCGATGTCCTGCTCGCCCGTCAGGACGGCAGCGTGCTCTCCGACGTGATCGATCTCTCCGATCCTGCGCCGACGCACCTGTACGTGTTCCTGCTCGACGGCATGCACCAGACCGAACTCGAGCACCGTCTCGCAACCGAACCCGATTCGCTCCCCAGCCTGCGCCGTCTCCACCAACATGCCGCCGTGCTGGCCGGTGGCTCGATCGTGAACTTCCCGTCGATCACGTGGCCCAGCCACACCGCGATCGGCACCGGCACGTGGTGCGGCCATCACGACGTCGTGAACCCGAGCTACTACCTCCGCGATCGGCGCGAGACGATCTCACCGCAAGGGCTCCAGGTCGGCACGGAGCGCTTCGCCAACACATCGGTCGAGAGCATCTACGAAGCGTTCCACCGAGTGCATCCGACCGACCTGACCGCTGCGATCCACGCTCCCTTTGGTCGATCGGCGCATCATGCGGTGCTCGAGGGGCGCAACCTGTGCGATCGCTCGACGGTGAAGCTGCTCACGGCGGAGCTCTCGGACGACATGAACCCGCGCTGGGCGCTCGAACACGCCTCCGTGGCCGCCGAATCGCTCCTCGACTGCCGCGGGCTGGCGCAGGTGCTCGAGCTCTTCAGCCGCACCGATCGACCAGCGCCACGGTTCGTGTATCACGAGCTCGCACTCACCGACGGTGCCGGCCACGAGTACGGGCCTCACTCCGACGGGCTGCGCGACGCGCTCGACGAGACCGATCGGCGCATCGGCAAGGTGCTCGCGATGCTCGACGAGCGGGCCTTGTACGACCGGACCCTGTTCGTGGTGAGCGCCGACCACGGCATGGCCCCGCAGGACGTCGGCCTCGCCGCGAACCCCACTGCGCACGTGCTCGATGCCGGCCTGGCCGCGGTGGTTGCCGAGCCGATGATCTGGTTGCTCGATGTCGCGGTGGAGGTGGAGCGCGCCGCTGATGGCCGGACCGGTCGGGTGACGGTCGCCGAGCTCGACCGCGACACACACGACGAGCAGCCTCCCGTCGAAGGCGCCGTCGTCTTGGTGGAGACCCACGAGCCAGGCGGGAAGCCACGCCTCGTGGCCCGCGGCACCACCGACCACAATGGCCTCTTCGGTTTCGCGACCCCCAGCAACCTGACCACCGACCGGCTCGTGGTGTCCGTCCGCGCCGAGGGGTTCAATCTGCGCCACCTTCGCCTCGACGGCACGAACCTCGCGACCGATCTGGTGTCACTCCTCTACTCCTGAGCCGGTCCAGATCCGGTCCTGATCCAGTCCTGATCCGGTCCTGATCCAGTCCTGAAACAAGATGGCTGGACTCCGGGGCCGCCGATGGCAGACTCGTCGCCGTGCCGATCAGCCGTCGCCTGTTCTTGATCGCGAGCACCATGGTCGCGATCGGGGCGTGCGCTGACGACATCACACCATCGGCCGGCCCCGACCCGGCCGATGACCCGACGGATGGCCCGACCGATCGCCCACCCAGCCGCGACACGCGCACCATCGTCACCCGCTGGGCATCGGACCCATACGCCCGCGGGTCGTACTCCTACCTCCCCGTCGGCGCCACGCCCGACGACCGTCTCGCACTCCAGGAGCCGGTGCTCGGTGGCCTGGTGCTTGCGGGTGAACACACCGACATCGACGGTCCCGCCACCGTGCACGGTGCACTCGCGAGCGGTCGCCGAGCCGCCGAGCAACTGCTCCGATCGGGCGTCGCCGGGCCCGTGCTGATCATCGGCGCCGGGATGGCCGGTCTGGGTGCAGCGCGTGCACTCGTCGACGACGACGTCGACGTGATCGTGATCGAAGCGCGCGATCGACTCGGCGGCAGGATCCACACCGACGCATCGCTCGGCATCCCGATCGATCTGGGCGCGGCATGGATCCACGGTGTCGACGCCAACCCGGTGGCCGGGCTGGCGACGTCGCTCGGCATCGAGTGGTCCGCCACCGACCTCGACACCCACGTCACCTTCGACTCCTCCGGCACACCGATCGATCGGGTGATCGACATCGCCCTCGGTGCGGTGGCCCTTCAAACGCTCGAGGACGCTGCCGACCGCGCAGAGCGACTCGATGCCGATGTCGACGTGGCTTCGATGGTCGATGTCGTGCTGGACGAACTGGTCGACGACGGCACGCTCGACGACGACACCCGCGCCCTGGTGCTGATGGAGATCCGCCGCATCGTCGAGCACGAGATGGCGGCCGACCTCGACGAGATGAGCATCTGGTGGGGTGACGAGGGCGACGAGATCAGAGGTGACGAAGCGGTGCTCCCGGGCGGCTATGGAGCCCTGATCGACGCGCTCGCGACGGGCATCGATGTACAGCTCTCCTCGCCCGTTGCAGCTGTTTCGATGCGGGACGGCGCAGCCACGGTCACCACCGTTGCCGGCGAGACGGTCGCTGGCACCGCCGTGATCGTCACCCTCCCGCTCGGCGTGTTGCAGAGCGGTGCGGTCACGTTCGATCCGCCGCTTCCGGCTGCGCACGCAGCAGCGATCGCTCGCTTGGGAATGGGGCTGCTCGAGAAGGCGATCGTGGCGGCGCCGGAACGCACCTGGGGCACCGGCACCGATCTGTTCGGTGTCACCCGCGACGACGGCCGGTTCATCGAGTGGCTCGACCTGACCGACCACGTCGGCTCACCCGTCGTCGTCGCATTCACCGCCGGCACGCCCGCATGGGAGCTTGTCGACGTCTCCGACGACGACATCGCCGCCGACGCCCTCGCCACCCTCCGCTCGCTTCGTCCCTGACGCCCCCTGCCAGACTCACGGCATGCAGCCCTTCACGATCGCTGTGCCCGACACCGTCCTCGCCGACCTGCGCGACCGATTGAGCCGCACCCGGTGGCCCGACCAGATCCCCGGCACCGGCTGGGACTACGGCGCCGAGATCGGCGCCGTGCAGGACCTCTGCGAGTACTGGCGCACCACGTTCGATTGGCGTGCGGCCGAGGCCGAGCTGAACCGATGGCCACAGTTCACCACCGACGTCGACGGCATCCACCTCCACTTCATCCATGCCATCAGCCCGCATCCCGACGCGATCCCGCTCTGCCTCACCCACGGATGGCCGGGCTCGATCAGCGAGTTCATGGAGGTGCTCGGTCCGCTCACCGA
>JAYUSX010000223.1:0-10774 GCA_043755475.1 Actinomycetota bacterium | reverse complement strand
AACTCGCCGCTGAGGTGGCACTGAACCACCACGAGCGATGGGACGGCACGGGCTATCCCGCCGGGCTGCGCGCGACCCAGATCCCGATCAGCGGCAGGATCGTGACCGTCGCCGACGTGTACGACGCGCTCACCAGCCATCGCACGTACAAGCACGCCTGGACTCCGCTCGAGGCGATCAACTACATCGTCGGCGCACGCGGCGCCCAGTTCGAGGCGCGCATCGTCGACGCCTTCCTCGACGTGATGCAGGCGTCGCACCCCGAGCTCGCCGGCATCAGCGTCGGCTGACGCGCGGCCGACACTCGCCAGATCAGGCCGAACGCACGGCCAGACGCGAGGCTCAGCTCCCGTGGCTCTCGCCCGAGAGTGCGCGAATCACCCACCCACCGACGAAGGCCGCCAGTTCGTCCACGTCGACATCGAGTGAGCCGTTGCGCAGCGCGTGGCTGAACGACGAGACCACGCCCAACACGCCCACGGCGTAGAGCTGCGGATCACCGTCTGGCACGAGTCCGAGTCGTTGCGCGTCGCGCACCAGCCGGATCACGTCGGTGGCATAGACATCGCTGCCTTCGCGGAGCACGTCGGCCACGTCGGAGCCCCGGCCGCTCAACTCGTCCTGCGACCGCTCCACGTCGAGGAGGGCGAAGTAGGCGCGATGTTCGGCCATGAACACCACCGACGCCTCGGTGCCCTGTCGGATCCGCGTCAGCGGATCGGCGGTCGGGTCCATCGCCGCCGCCTGGGCACGTCGCAACTGCAAACGCATCGACCGAACCAGCTCGGCGAACAGCTCCTCTTTGGTGGGGAAGTACCAGTAGACGAGGCCCTTGGCCACGCCCGCGGCGGCACAGATGTCGGCGATGCGGGTGTTCGCGTACCCCTTCGACGAGAACAGCACGGCCGCCGCCTCGAGCAGCTGCTGCTTGCGTTCGATGCCCTGCTCGGTGTGCGTGCGGCGCTCACTGGGCTCCGTCGACGCGCTCACGGGCACAGTGGATCACCCGCTTGACCCTCGGGTCAAGGCAGCCCGCGGCGTGTCTACACTTGCCGCGATGGGGGCGACACGAGATCAACGCATCGAGTCCCGGACTCGCAATCCGAAGTGGAAGAACCTGCCGGTCAGGATCGAGATGCTCGAGTGCATCAATTGCGACGCCTGCCTGAGGGCGTGTCCGCCGCACTTCGGAGCGATCTTCAACCACGGCCCCGATGTGGTGATCGTGCCCGAGCTGTGCAGCGGATGCGACAAGTGTCTGCCGGCCTGCCCGGTCAACTGCATCTACCCGTTCCCCGACTGGGAGAGCACACCCGTGCCGAGTGAGTGGTGGGACGAACCGCTCGGCCCCGACGATCCGTACCGCCAAGCGCTGCGCTGATCGCGCGATCGACGACACCGAGGTCCTCCGGCGGTGCCGGGGCGGCCATACTTCTCCCATGAGTGATCCCTCTGTCGTCCCCGTCATCGCCGGCTGCGAGCCCTGGTCGCACATCGCGGCGACCCCCGAGGCGCCGGGCGCCCTCGTGCTCCACGGATTCACGGGAGCGCCCCCGTCGATGCGTGGGCTCGCCGAGGCATTCGCGGCTGCGGGGTTCCACGTCGAACTGCCGCGGCTGCCCGGCCACGGCACGTCGGTCGATGACATGAAGACGACCTCGTGGTCGGATTGGTACGGCGAGGCCGAGCGTGCGTATCAGCACCTGGCCGCCCGCTGCACGAAGGTGGTGATCGTCGGACTGAGCATGGGCGGCGCCCTCACGCTGCGGCTCGGTGCCGATCACCCCGAGATCGCCGGTCTGGTGTGCATCAACCCGGCGACGCAACCGTCGGACGATCTGATCGGTCTGGTCCGAGCCACGATCGACGGCGGCACCGACGAGTTCCCGGGGATCGGCAGCGACATCGCCGATCCGGACCAGACCGAGATCAGCTACGCCAGCGTGCCCCTTCGGCCACTGCTGTCGATGCTGGAAGACGGAGTCACCCCTCTGGTCGCGACGTATCCCACCACGACATGCCCGCTGCTGTTGATGAACTCGCCGCAGGATCATGTGGTCGAGCCGGCTCAGGCAGAGTTCCTCGCCGGCCAGTACGGCGGCCCGCTCGAGCGGGTCACCCTCGAACGCAGTTTCCACGTGGCCACCCAGGACTTCGACCGCGCGTTGATCGAAGAACGCTCGGTGGCCTTCGCCCGCGGTGTCACGACGTGACATCCGAGATGCCGTTCAGCGGCCTCTTCGCCAGCCTCCCCAGTCCGTCGAGCGGGGTGCTCGATCTCGGTCCACTGTCGATCCACGCCTATGGACTGATGATCGCGCTCGGCGTCGTCGCTGGGGTCTGGCTCACCGGTCGCCGGCTCGAGGCCCGCGGTAGCGGCACCCGCGACGATGCGAGTGGGATGGCCGTGTGGGCCGTGATCGCCGGTGTCATCGGGGCGCGGCTGTACCACGTGATGACCGACTGGAGCTCGTTCGAGGACAACCCGGCCCGCATCCTCCAGATCTGGAAGGGCGGACTCGGAATCCCCGGCGGTCTGCTGGCCGGCATCACCGTCGGATGGTGGGTCACGAAGCGGCGCGGCATCGATCCGCGCGAGATGGCTGCCGCTGCGGCGCCGGCGATCCCACTCGCCCAGTCGATCGGTCGCTGGGGCAACTGGTTCAACCAGGAGTTGTTCGGAGGAGCCACCACGCTGCCGTGGGGGCTCGAGATCAGTGCCGACAAGGTGCCGGCGGGTTACCTGCCCGGCACCTTGTTCCATCCGACGTTCCTCTACGAGTCGCTCTGGAATCTCGCACTGTGCGGCGTGCTGATCCTCATCGATCGACGGTTCACGCCTCGAGCCCCACGGCTCATGGCGATGTACCTGGTGGGCTATGGGGTCGGCAGGTTCTGGGTCGAAGGTCTGCGGATCGATGCCGCCGACGAGTTCGGTCCGTTCCGGTTCAACCAGTGGGTGGCCATCGTCGTCGCCGTGCTCGCCGCGCTGTATCTCGTCTGGAGTGGTGGACCGTCCGGTGGTGATCCGTCGGACTCGTCGCCAGTGCACGACGAGGAACAACAGGACGAGGAACCGCACGACGAGGAACCGCAGGGGAAAGAGCCAGCGGACGAGGAACCGGTCATGAGCGGTTCCACTCCGTCCGCCTCGGACGGCACCGAAGGTCACGACTACGTTGCCGCCGATGAGCGACCTCTCGACGAATCCTGATCCCGTCCTCTACGAACGGCGCGAACCCGGCATCGCCCTGATCACCCTGAACAGGCCTGCCCGCCTGAACGCGTGGAACGGCGAGCTCGCGGTCCGCTACTTCGAGCTGCTCGATCAGGCGGCCGCCGATCCGGACGTGAAGGTGATCGTGATCACCGGTGCCGGGAAGGGCTTCTGTGCCGGTGCAGACATGGAGACCCTCCAAGGCATCGGCAACGACAGTGCCGGCGGCGCCGAGAGTGCCGCCGGCGGTCGCCCTCAGCACTACACGACCACGGTTCCCAAGCCGGTCATCGCTGCCGTGAACGGCGCATGCGCCGGCATCGGGATGGTGCAGGCTCTGATGTGCGACATCCGTTTTGCCGCAGCGGGCGCCAAGTTCACCACGGCCTTCTCGCGGCGAGGTCTGATCGCCGAGTACGGCATGTCGTGGATCCTGCCGAGGCTCATCGGTACGGCCCGATCGATGGATCTGCTGTTCTCCGGGCGAGTGTTCCTCGCCGAAGAGGCTGCGGCGATGGGCCTCGTGAACGAAGTCGTGCCGGCCGAGCATCTGCTCGACCGCACGCTCGAGTACGCAGCCGACCTCGCGGTGAACGCGTCACCGACGTCGATGTCGATCATGAAGCAACAGATCTACGCCGACCAGACTCGTGGCGTCGCCGCGGCGAGCGACGACGCGATCGAGTTGATGAAGGCGTCGCTGCGGCGGAGTGACTTCAAAGAAGGTGTCGCCAGCTTCCTGCAGAAGCGGCCACCTGCGTTCGCCCCCCTGCAGGGCTGAGTCGTCGGGTCAGCCGAGCTCGCGCAGGCGTTCGGCAACGACCTCGGGGATGACCGGGTTGAAGTACTCGTTGCACGCGACCTCGGCCGCGGCGATGAAGCGAGACGTGTTGCCGCGACGCCACGGCGACACGATCTCGATGTTGAACCATGCCTGCGGCCATTCGCCACCGTCCGTCGGGCGCTGGTTGAGCCACATCATGTAGGGCAACGGGGTGTCGTACAGGCGGTCGAGCCGGGCGAGCACGTCGACGAGCATCGCCGCCAGATCCTCGCGGCCGTCGGCGTCGAGCGCGGCGATGTCGGGCGTGCGCACCTTCGGCGCGAGCGTGAGTGCCACGGGGAACGTCGAGGCGATCGGCACCCAGGCGAGCCAGCCGCGATCGCCGCCGTGATCGGCGACGATGCGTTCGCCCGCATCGAACTCGGGCTCCCAGCCAGCGGCCAGCAGCCGTCCTGGGCGGTCAGGCACGTGGTCGTACGCGTAGATCTGGCCATGCGGGTGCGCGATCGTGGCCCCGACCTCGGGGCCCCGGTTCTCGAAGATCAGCACGTAGTCGACGTCGTCGCGAGCGCCGAGGTCGACGAAGCGCTCGCTCCACAGGTTGATCACCTTGAGCGCGCCGGCCGTCCCGAGCGAAGAGAACGTCGCATCGTGCTCGCTCGTGTAGAGCACGACCTCGCAGCGGTCGGGTTGCATCGCCGGCCACCGGTTCTTGAACCAGCGCACGTCGTAGGGCTCGGGCGCCTCGAGGCCGCCCGGGCAGAACGGGCATCCCGTGGACGGCAAGTTGGGCCGGGCCTGGCGAGTGCCGACGATGTGGACGATGGTGCCGAGGTACGGATCGACACGAGTGTCAGCGGTCGTTGCAGGCGCGGCATCCGCGAGCGCGCGTGGCGCCGCACGGCCATTGGTTGGAGGAGTCATGACGATCTCAGCACTCAGTCGGGCAGGCGGTCACCCGTGGCGCCGTCGAACAGGTGGAGCGCACCACGGTCCGGGACGAGATGGACGGTATCGCCCTTCATGATGCTGCTCAGGCCTTCGGCGCGAGAGACCACCGTCAACTCCGGGTGCGCCACCGGCGTGCAGTAGAGGTACGACTCGGAGCCGAGCTCTTCGACCGTGATCACCGTCGCATCGAGCCCGCCCTCGCCGCGGGCATGAAGCCCTTCGGGTCGGACGCCGACCACGACCGCGTCGCTGGTGAGCGCCGATCGCTGCTCGGGTGTGAGCGCAATGACGAGTGAGCCGAACCTGGCGCCGTCCGGGCCGAGCACCGCATGCATCATGTTCATTGCCGGCGATCCGATGAAGCCGGCGACGAAGTTGTTGCGAGGCCGGGTGAACAGCT
Source organism: Actinomycetota bacterium (assembly GCA_043755475.1). Taxonomy (GTDB): domain Bacteria; phylum Actinomycetota; class Acidimicrobiia; order Acidimicrobiales; family Ilumatobacteraceae; genus VFMC01. The sequence continues at coordinate 5,422 of JAYUSX010000223.1, read as the reverse complement.
CGCGCGGGGTCGCACACTGCTGGAGCAGCCCGTCCTTCAGCACCGCCACACGATCGCCCATCGTCATCGCCTCCACCTGGTCGTGGGTGACGTAGACGGTGGTCACGCCGAGGCGGCGTTGCAGGGCCGCGATCTGGGTGCGCGTCTGGACCCTCAGCTTCGCGTCGAGGTTCGACAGAGGCTCGTCCATGAGGAACACCTTGGGCTGGCGAACGATGGCCCGGCCCATTGCCACTCGCTGACGCTGGCCACCGGAGAGCTTGGCCGGCTTCCGATCGAGGTACTCCTCGAGGTCGAGGAGCTTGGCGGCCTCGTGCACGCGCTCGGCGATCTCTGGCTTGGGGACCTTCTTGATCTTCAGGTGGAAGCCGATGTTCTCGGCGACGGTCATGTGCGGATAGAGCGCGTAGCTCTGGAACACCATTGCGATGTCGCGTGCGCGCGGTGGCAGGAAGGTCACGTCGGTGTCGCCGATGTGGACGCTGCCTCCGTCGATCGGCTCGAGACCGGCGAGCATGCGCAAGGTGGTGCTCTTGCCACAGCCCGAAGGACCGACGAGGACGAGGAACTCGCCGTCGGCGATCTCCAGGTTCAGGTGGTCGACCGCTGGCTTCGGTGTGTTCGGGTAGATGCGGCTGGCATCGGTGAAGGTGACGGTGGACATCAGGCCCTCCTGCGGGTGGCGCGAGAGACGTCCGCGGAGACCGCGGCAATGTTGGTGTTGGACGGGCTGTTGGACGGGCTGTTGGACGGGCTGTTGGATGCGATCGGCACGGCGCCGGTGGTGCTCGCACCATGGGGGATCGACTGGTCGACGAACTGCGGATCGGCGATCACGAGCTGGCCGACTTCGTCATCGAGGATGTTGCGCGCCGTGATGGCGAGTCCTCGGTCGGTGATCAGTTCAGCAGCCGAGCGCAACGGAGCGATCGTGCTGAGTCCGGTGACGTTCCACTTGGTGTGGTCGGCCAGCACGACGAGGTGGCCCGTCGCGTCGATGAAGGCACGGTTCGTCTCGGCCTCCATCAAGTTCGGAGTGGTGAAGCCGGCGCGTTCGCTGAGGCCGTGGACACCCATGAACACCATGTCGAGGTGGAGCGCTTGCAGGGTGTTCACGGCCACGGGACCCACGAGGGCATCGGACGGCGTGCGCACACCACCCGTGAGCACGACGGTGCGGTCGTGGCGCCGGTGCTGATGGAGCACCTCGGCCACCTGCACCGAATTGGTGACGACGGTGAGGTCGGCGATGTCGACCAGGTGGTAGGCAAGCTGCCACGTGGTGGTACCGGCGGTGATGCCGATCGCACTGCCAGGGCGCACTCGCTCGGCGGCAGCGATCGCGATGGCGTGCTTGTCTGCCATGTTGCGCATCGACTTGGCCTCGAAACCCGGCTCGTCCGTGCTGTGCTCATCGCACAGGGTGGCGCCGCCGTGCACCTTGCGCAGGAGGCCGGCCTCGTCGAGCAGGTCGAGATCGCGCCGCACGGTCATGTCGCTGACTCCGAGCAGGACGGCGAGTTCGCTGACGCGCACCGAACCACGGCGGCGCACTTCGGCGGCGATGACCTCGTGGCGTTGACGAGCAAAGGCACGGGCAGACCCGGGATCGAACACGTTGTCGTTCATCGTGCGAGTCCCCCTTTCCGACGCCTGGCCACGGCCGGGCCCGGTCGAACCCGACCGGATCAATGATTCGCACACTGCACGACCATGGACAGAATGTCAACACGAAACGAGGCGATCGAACACGATCGGTGTGCGGAGCGGTGGATCAGTGATCCATCCTCACCACTTTGTGTTCGATAATCGCACATCGCACCTTGACAGCGCCCAGCGGTCATGTCACATTGCGAAGTGAACACACCATTTCCACACCGTTCATCAGGATGTCGTTCGGGAGCGCAATGAGCGCTGCGACACGACGGCCGGTGGACTTTCCGAACCGTATCGGTGTGTTCTGCATCCACGAGGGGGAGCCTTGAATTACGAATCATCACCGAGCCCGTCAGACGTCGGGTTCTCGATCGTCTCGCGTCGCACGCTCCTGGCGGGTGCCGCCGGAATTGCCGGTGCCGCCGCGCTCGCCGCCTGCGGCGACGACGAGACGAGCAGCGGAAGCGACTCGACCGATGGTGGCACTGCGACCACCGCTGCCGCCCCCGCGACCACGGCTGCGCCGAGCGGCGACGCCGTGACCTTCGGTTCGAACTACTCCGATGAGAAGCCGAAGGCAGCCATCGCGGCTGCGATCGCTGCAACGGGTGTGAACACGACGATCAACACCGTCGATCACAACACGTACCAGGAGAACTTCAACACCTACATCCAGCAGCCCGACGATGTCGTGAGCTGGTTCGCCGGCTACCGCATGCGCGCCTTCGCGAGCAAGGGCGTGGTCGGGGACATCTCCGATGTGTGGGCGAACCTGGGCGACCTCAGCGAGGGCTTCAAGAGCGCCTCGTCGGGCCTCGACGGCAAGCAGTACTTCGTGCCGCTGTACTTCTACCCATGGGCGATCCACTACCGGAAGAGCCTGTTCGAGGAGAAGGGCTACGAGATCCCGACCACCTGGGACGACCTCCTCGCGCTCGCCGAGAAGATGAAGGCAGACGGGCTCATCCCGTTCGCAGCCGCCAACGACGGCGGTTGGCCCCAGATGGGCATGTTCGACATGATCAACCTGCGCACCAACGGCTACGACTTCCACGTGTCCTTGATGGGCGGGCAGGAGAGCTGGACCGACGACAAGGTGAAGCAGATCTTCACCAACTGGTCGACGATCCTCGACTACTACCAGCCCGACGTCAACGGACGCACGTGGCAGGACGCCGCCACGGCGCTCGGTGACAAAGAGGTCGGCATGTACCTGCTCGGCACGTTCGTGACGAGCAACTTCGATTCGGCCACACAGCAGGACATCATCGACGACATCGACTTCTTCGCCTTCCCGGAGATCGACCCGGCCCACGGCCAGGACGCGGTCGAGGCGCCGATCGACGGATTCATGATGGCAGCGAAGCCGGCGAACGAGGCCGGCGCGAAGGCGCTCCTCACCGCCCTCGGTGGTTCGGCGCCGATCGACGCCTACATCGCGATCGACCCGTCCGTGGTTGCAGCCAACTCCAAGGCCAAGACCGACGGGTACAACGCTCTGCAGCAGAAGTCGGCCGAGCTCGTGGGCTCGGCGAAGTACATCGCCCAGTTCCTCGACCGCGACACCGATCCCGACTTCGCCTCGCAGGTCGTCGGAAAGGGACTGTCGGACTTCCTCGCCGACCCGAGCCAGATCGATACGATCCTGGCGACGATCGAAGAGCAGAAGCAGACCTACACCTTCGGATGATCCGCCAGGCTCGAGAGATCGAGCTGGCTCAGGAAAGGACCGGCCCCGATGTCCACCGACCCTTCACAGGTAGAGGTGCGGCCAGCCGAGAATGAGTCGACGGCGCCCCTTTCGGGGCGCCATCGCCACTTTTCTCAGCTGAGTCGGCTCGACAAACTCGCCCTCGGCGTGATGGTGGGAGTGCCTGCCTTCTTGCACGTGATGCTCGTGTGGATCCCGGCGATCCTGACCGGGATCCTGTCGTTCGCCGCGTGGGACAACCTTCAACCGGTGAGCACGGTCGAGTTCGTCGGGTTCCGGAACTACTGGCAGGTGTTCACGATCTTCGACAACAAGCTGTTCCCGGCGCTGTTCAACAACTTCGTGCTGGTGTTCTGGCTGTTCTTCTGTTCGGCCATCGGCATCGGCTTCGCCTATCTGCTCGACAAGAACGTGAAGGGGACGAGCTTCTACCAGAGCGTCTACTACTTCCCGGTCGTGCTGTCGGTCGCTGTCGTCGGGTTCATCTGGAAAGCGGTCATGTTCAACCGTGACAGCGGACTGTTGAACATCGTCTGGCCGGGAGGCCCGATCGACTTCGTCGGCGATCAGAGCAAGATCTTCTCGATCGACCTCCCGTTGCTCGATTTCCCGCTCGGGCTGTCGAAGAACTTCGCTGCCCTGTTGCTCGCCATGGCGTGGCGTCACATCGGGTACATCATGGTGCTCTATCTCGCTGGTCTGAAGAGCTTCGACCCTTCGCTGCGAGAGGCGGCGTCGATCGATGGCTGCAACGAGTGGCAGTCGTTCCGCCAGGTGATCTTCCCGGCGCTGAAGCCGATCAATGTCGTGGTGGCGGTGATCACCGTGATCGAAGCGCTCCGGGCCTACGACATCGTGGCCGCGCTGAGCGAGCCTCGAGGCACGGAGGTGATGGGCACCCTCGTCACCAACAGCCTGACCGGTGAAGGTGGAGGGCGAGTCGGCATCGGCTCCTCGTACGGCATGGTGCTGTTCGTGCTGTGCATCGGCTTCATCATCTGGTACGTGATCAACAACTTTCGGGAGAACGAGTCATGAGCGGCACCGGCACCCCGATGGTCGGTGTCCGGCGCGGTCCTCGCATGCTGCTGCAAGGCGTGATGATCACGATCGCCGTGTTGTGGTTGATCCCGATGGTGGCGGCGTTCTACGCGTCGTTCCGGTACTTCGAGAGCGACAGCAACGTCAACGGGGTGTTCTCGCTGCCCGAGACGCTCACACTCGACAACTACCGCGAGGCGTGGAACGTCGGCGAGATCCCCCGCCACTTCTGGAACACGATGTTCGTCACGATCCCGTCGCTGGTGCTGATCCTGTTCCTGTCGAGCATGGTGGCGTTCGCCTGCAGTCGCTTCACGTGGCGCTTCAACATCTTCTTCCTCGTGCTGTTCACCGCCGGCAACCTGATGCCCCAGCAGGTGATCTTCCAGCCGTTGTTCCAGATCTACAAGAACGTGCCATGGCCCGATCTCCTGAGCGACACCAACACCGGAAACCTGCTCGGCACCAAGGTCGCGGTGATCTTCATCCACGTCGCGTTCCAGACGGGCTTCTGCACGTTCGTGCTGTCGAACTACATGAAGACCATCCCGAGGGAGCTCGGTGAAGCAGCGCTCGTGGATGGCGCAAGCGTGCCGCGCCAGTACTTCCAGATCATCCTCCCGCTGTGCCGACCCGCGTTCGCGGCGCTGGCGACCCTCGAGTTCACGTGGCTGTACAACGACTTCTTCTGGGGCAACGTGTTGCTGAACCAGGGCATCGAGAAGCCGATCACCTCGTCGATCGCAGTGCTCAACGGTCAGTACGCGAGCGACTACAACCTGATCGCTGCAGCATCGATGATGATCGCCTTGCCCACGCTCGCGGTCTACCTGGCACTGCAGAAACAGTTCATCAGCGGTCTCACGCTGGGCGCCAACAAGGGGTAGCTGTCCTCGATGACCCTCCACCATCTCCGCGGCGTCGGCTCCGACGTCGTCGTCGACACGTCGACCGGTGTGCCGACCCTCGTGTACTGGGGAGCGCCGCTCGGTGACGTCGATCTCGACTCGTTGC
>JAYUSX010000222.1:0-10778 GCA_043755475.1 Actinomycetota bacterium | reverse complement strand
CCGCTCGGTACTGTCGTCGGATCGCGGTTCGCTAGGGGGATTCATGGCTCACGATCTGATCATTCGCAACGGCATGGTGGTCGACGGCACCGGTGTCGAAGCAGTGCGTGCCGACGTGGCGGTCGACGCCGACCGGATCACTGCGATCGGCGACCTCTCCACCGAGACGGCACGTCGCGAGATCGATGCCACGGGCCTGCTGGTCACGCCCGGCTTCATCGATCTCCACACCCACCTCGACGCCCAGGTGGCGTGGGACCCGCTCATGACGTCGAGCTCGTGGCACGGCGTCACCACGGTGTTGATGGGCAACTGCGGTGTCACGTTCGCTCCGGTGCGGCCCGACGACCGGGTGTTCCTCGCCGAGATGATGGAGAGCGTGGAGGACGTGCCCCGCGACGCGATCCTCGATGGTCTGGCCTGGGACTGGGAGACCTACCCGCAATACCTCGATTCGGTGCAGCGCATGAGGCCAGCGCTCAACATCGTCGGGATGGTCGGACACTGTGCGGTCCGGTACCACGTGATGGGGGAGCGCTCGCTCTCCGACGAGACCGCCACGCCCGCCGAGATGGATCAGATGCGAGCCATCGCCGAGGAATCCGTCGCCGGCGGCGCGGTGGGCTTCAGCACGTCGCGGATCCTGCTGCACGTCGTGCCCGACGGACGGTACGTGCCGGGCACCCTGGCGCCGATCGACGAGTACCTCGCCATCGCGGATGGGATGAACGCTGCGGGCGGAGGCTTGTTCCAAGCGGTGAACGACTTCGCCACGAAGGCGGGTCACGAGATCGAGTTGCTGCGCGAGATGGCTCGCTCGTGCGGCGATGTGCTGTTCTCCGGCGGAGTCGGCAACTCGGGCAACTCCGGTGTCGACATGTTCGAAGCCTTCCTCGCCGACACGAACGCCAACGTCGGACGCATGACCCTCGCGACGGCGTCGCGCCCCAGCGGCTCGCTGTGCGGGCTGGCCCAGATCTCGCCGGTGAAGGGCAAGAAGTGGAAGGCGCTCCTGGCACTGCCCACGCTCGGCGAGCGTGTCGCGGCGCTCGAGGATCCCGCCGTGCGGGCGGCACTCGTCGCCGAAGGCATCGAAAAGGGCATGTGGTACGACCCGAATCACATCTACCCGCTCGGAACGGGACCCTCGCCGGATTACGCGGAGCACGGTGGAACATCGATCGCCGTGCTCGCCGATCGAGCCGGCGTGCATCCGGTCGAGCTCGTCATCGACCGACTCATCGCGAGCGACGGGCTCGAGTTGTTCAATACCTGGTTCTTCAACCGCAACGTGACGGGACTGCAACACCTGCTCACGCTCGATCATGTGTATCCGGGCCTCGCCGACACGGGCGCCCATGCCGGACAGATCTGCGATGCCGACATGAGCACCCACTACCTGGCCTACTGGGCGCGTGACCGCAAGATCGCGTCGATCGCCGACGGCGTGCGGCGACTCACCCACTTGCCCGCTTCCGTCCTCGGTCTGATCGACCGAGGCACGCTCCGAGTCGGCGCCTACGCCGACATCAACGTGTTCGACATCGACGCCTTGGCGTCGGAGCATCCCCGGTATGCGAACGACTTCCCGGGAGGTGCTGGTCGGTTCACGATCGCAGCCCGTGGATATGCCGCAACCATCGTGAACGGTGCGATCGTCACCGAGCAGGGAGCCAACACCGGCGAGCGTCCAGGAAAGGTGATCCGCGAGTTCTCGCGCTGACGCCTGCTTCCGAGCGGCAACCGCTTTCCAGCTGCGCCCACATCGGATCTGCCCGCGTGCCACCACCTGTGGCAACGTGACGTCATGCGAGTGGCGATGTACTCCTCGAAGCCGTACGACGAGACCAGTTTCGGCGCGGCGAACCATCGGTCGGGTCACGAGATCGTGCATCTCGAAGAGCGCCTTCGCCCCGCCACGGCTCGACTGGCCGATGGATGCCAGGCAGTGTGCGTCTTCGTCAACGACATCGTCGACGAATCGGTGCTCGTGGCACTGCAGGCGGTCGGCGTGCGCCACGTGGCCTTGCGCTGCGCAGGGTTCAACAACGTCGATCTCGTCACCGCTGATCGCCTCGGCATCGATGTCGTCCGCGTGCCGGCGTACTCGCCGAACGCCGTCGCCGAACACACCATCGCCCTCATCCTCGGCCTCAACCGCCGGTTGCATCGTGCGTACGCACGTGTGCGCGACGGCAACTTCGCCCTCGACGGTCTGGTGGGGTTCGACCTCGCCGGCAAGACCGTCGGGGTGATCGGCACCGGGCGCATCGGAGCGCTCGTCGCCCGCCTGCTGTGGCACTTCCGATGTGAGGTGATCGCGCACGACCCTGAGCCGAACCCGATGGTCACCGAGATGGGCATTCGATATGTCCCGCTCGACGAGATCTGGGCCAGGAGCGACATCATCACGCTGAACTGCCCGCTCAGCTCCGCGACGCATCACCTCGTGTCGGTCGATGCCGTGGCTGCGCTGAAACCGGGGATGATGCTCGTCAACACCGGGCGCGGCGCCCTGATCGACACCGTCGCGGTCATCGAAGGGCTGAAGTCCGGACGCGTCGGATCGTTGGCGCTCGACGTGTACGAAGAGGAAGCGCCGCTGTTCTTCGAGGACCGGTCATCCGAGGTGCTCACCGACGATGTCTTCGCTCGGCTGCTCACGTTCCCCAACGTCTTGATCACCGCTCATCAGGCGTTCCTCACCAACGAAGCGCTCGCCGCGATTGCAGCGACCACGTTGTCGAACCTCGACGACCTGGCCGCCGGAAGGCCATGCCCGAACGCCATTCCGGCCCAGCGGCAGCAGTGATGGCCGGGTGACCGTGAGGCCGACGCTCCACCGGCGACGAAGACGTCACGCACCGAAGGGACGCAGCATTGCGCGGCTGATGATGTGTCGCTGGATCTCGCTGGTGCCGTCCCAGATGCGGTCGACTCGGGTGTCGCGCCACATCCGTTCGAGCGGCAGTTCGTCCATGAGGCCCATGCCACCCAGGATCTGGATCGCCTCGTCGGTCACGAACTGGCACATCTCGCTGGAGAACACCTTGGCCATCGCCATGTCGGTGTCGGTCGCGGTGCCCTGAGCGTCTTTCCAGGCGGCGCGCAACGTGAGCAGCTCGGCGGCCTCGAGCTGGGTGGCCATGTCGGCGAGCTTGAACGAGACCCCTTGGAACTTGCCGATCTGCTGGCCGAACTGCTCGCGGGTGGCGGCCCACTCGGTGGCGATGCCGAGGGCCCGTCGTGCTCGTCCCACACACACGGCGGCGACCTGGAGGCGGGTGGACCCGAGCCATTCGTTCGCGGCGTCGAATCCGCGGTGCTCCTCGCCGAGGATCTTGCTCACCGGAACCCGGCAGTCGTCGAAGTTGATGATGAGGTTGTGGTAACCGCGGTTCGAGACGCACTTGTATCCATCGAGGACTTCGCAACCGGGCGTGTCGAAGTCGACGAGGAACCCGGTGATCTTCTTCTTCGGCCCTTTGCTCGTCTGTTCTTCTCCGCTGGCGGCGAACAGGATCACGTAGTCGGCGAGATCGGCGTGGCTGATGAAGTGCTTGACGCCGTTGATCACATAGTCGTCTCCGTCGCGGACGGCGGTGCACTTCATGCCGCGCACGTCGCTACCGGCATCGGGCTCGCTCATCGCCATGCAGTCCACTCGCTCGCCACGGATGGTGGGCAGGAGGTACTCCTCGATCTGATCGCCCAGGCAGGCGCGCAAGATGTTGGAGGGGCGAGCAACGATGTAGTGCAGTGCGTACGACGCTGCTCCGAACTCGCGATCGACCAAGGTGACGCCCAGGCTGTCGAGACCGCCGCCGCCCAACTCGGCGGGCATGTTGGCTGCGTACAGGCCGGCATCGATCGACTTGCGCTTGATCTCGTGCACCAGTTCTGGCGGCACGTCACCCAGGCGTTCGACCAGGTCCTCGTGAGGGATCAGTTCCTTCTGGGTGAAGGAACGCACGGTGTCGACGATCATCTGTTGCTCGTCGGACAGTTCGAACATCATGCTCAGGCTCCTGAAAACGGGACGGGGTTGCGGGGTGGGGGTCGAGAAACTGCGGCGACGCTGGTCAGTGCTTCGGCGGTGGGAGGCGCATCACGCTGCCCACGCGCTGTGGCACAGGCAGGTGGTCGTGTGCATCGGCGATCGCCTGCAGCGCCGCCGTCACGTCGGGCAGGATCGCCACCGCCCGACCGGCGGTCATGTCGACGTGGACGAGCATCTGCTCGACCGTGCAGAGCAACGCGCCGCTGTCGCCGTGGAACATCTCGTGCACGAGATGCACACGCTTCGCGTCGACGCCGAGCACCTGGGTGGTGAATCTGATCGGTTCGTGCACGTCCACTTCGAGCAGGTAGTGGATGTGGGTCTCGACGGTGTAGAAGCTGTGACCTGCGTCGCGATAGGCCTCGTCGTCACCGATGTAACGGAACAGCGCATCGGACGCCCAGCCGGCAGCGGTGAGGTACGCGGCCTCGGTCATGTGGCCGTTGTAGTCGACCCACTGGGGTTCGACGGGGGTGGCGTAGAGCTGCAGCGGGGCGGCCACGACGTCGCCTGGCTGCCATGGTGCGGCCGCAGCTGCGCTGAACCGGCGCGCCTCGTGCTCGGCCAGGGCCGCCCCGGCGCCGATGCCCATGGGCCGGAGCGCACGCATCACCGCCAGGATCGCCGCGGGGTCGCCATCGGTGAGCTCGACCAGCGCCGACCCGAGGCGCCATCGCTCCAACGGGTGTGTGTCGGGCCCTCTCGGTGCCATGCCGATCGAGGTGTAGAACGCCGCCAGGGCCGCCGAGTGTTCTGCGTGACCCAACTCCACCAACGGCACGACGTGGATCGGCAGGTGAGCGAACGCCGTGTCGTCATGTGCCACCAACGTCGCACCCTCGGGTGCGGTCGCATCGCCCACGACCTGGACGAAGGACGCACCGGCGAGCACCGCTGGATCAGAGCTGATCCGCAGCCGGGTCGGCGACGAGCCGGGAAACAAACCGAGACGCTCGGCCGCGGCCCACGAGTCGGCGACCATGGCGGGCACTGTGCGATCATCGGCCACGACGTCCAGACCGGATGCCAGGAATCGGGTGGCCCACCCGCCAGCGCGGGGCCCGCTACCGATCACGGCGACGTACATGGACATAAGTTAAACATACATTCAGGATTCGATCCGAGAGCGGGTCGCCGACACCGGAAGGGCTGTGGATGCCTCGTCCTCGACTCGATCACGTCCGCAAGGCACAGATCCTCTCCGCTGCGGCCGAGGTGCTGTCGGAGCGCGGCTACGCGAACACGCGTGTGGTCGACATCGCCAAGGAAGCCGGCACCAGTCCTGCGGCGATCCTGTACTGGTTCGACGGCAAGGACGGGTTGTTGGCACAAGCGTTGGTGCTTCGCGAACAGGAGTTCCACGATCGGTTCACCGTACGCAGCAGCGCGAAGGCGACCGCGAGCGACCAACTGCGCAGCCTGGTGGAGGCGATGCTGCACCACTACGACTGGGGGCTCTGGATGGAGCTGTGCGTGTTGGCGCTTCGCGACAAGGCGGCTGCGGCCGAGCGTGATCGGATGGATCGCCGTTGGCGAGCGGCACTTCGCAAGGTGATCACCGAAGGGCAAATGCGTGGCGAGTTCGCGGCGAGCGACGCGGACGAGACGATGTTCGTCCTCGCGGCGCTGATCGACGGGTGGGCGCCGCTGCTCGCGATGAAGGCGAAGGGCGTCACCCTCGAGCGTGTGGAGCGCTCATGGCTGTCCGAGGCCTCGCGGTTGTTGGGGCCAGGCTTCGATGCCACCCCGTTGACCCGTACTCGCTGACGCCCGGATCCACGTTTCTCGTCGCCGACGGGCGGCCACAGCAACGCAGGGCGGGAGTTGGTCGCGGCCGATGGTCCGGCGTCAGCGGGCTTGGCCGATCGCCCGGCCGGCCTGTGTGGGCACCGCGAGCGTCGAGTGGCGCTGGGCGATCCGGTCGAGCATCTCGATGATGGCAGGGTCGGCAGGGGACGCCTTGTCCAGCGTGGTGTCGACGTGCAGCATCATGTGCTCGGCGGTGGCCACCAGCGAGTCGTCGTCCTCACGTCGCATCGCGGTGAACAAGCGCAGTCGCTTGGCGTCGTGGGAGATGAGCTGAATCGTGACATACAACTGGTCGCCGGCTTTCGCCTGGGCGATGTAGTTGATGTGGCTCTCGACGGTGAAGAAGCTCCGACCGCTCTCGAGGTACGCGCTGTCCATCCCGATGTAGCGCAGGAAGCGGTCGCCACCTTCGCTCGACAGCTGCATGTAACGGCTGTCGTTCATGTGGCCGTTGTAGTCGACCCATTCGGTGGGCACCGTCACATGATGCATCCGCAGCGGCTGCGAGAGGTCGGGCTCGACAGCGCTGCGCGACGACCGATCGAACAACGCCTTCTCGTAGCGATCGAGCACCTGACCGGCTCCGTAGTCCATCGTTCGCAAGCCCTGGATCACGGAGATGAGGCAGTCGTCGCGCAGCATCTCCAGCTCGCGCAAGGTGGCGCCGCCAGCCTGGTCGTCGCTCTGTCCGACCAGGGTGTCGAGCAGTTCGTCGGTCAGATCGGGTACGTCGGTGAGCTTCGACCACGGCCATTTGAGCGATGGGCCGAACTGGGCCATGAAGTGACGCATGCCCGCTTCGCCCCCGGCGATGCGGTAGATGAGCAGCGTGCCCATGAAGCTCCAGCGCAGGCCGGGGCCGTATCGGATCGCGTCATCGATCTCCTGCGCCGTGGCCACGCCGTCGTTGATCATCCAGAGGGCCTCGCGCCAGAGGGCTTCCATCATCCTGTCGGCGACGAATCCATCGATCTCGGTACTGAGCTGCAAGGGGTACATCCCGATCGCCTCGTACACCTGGGCCGCCCGGTCCTTGGTCGCCTGCGTGGTCTGCTTCCCGCCGCAGATCTCGACCAGCGGCATCAGGTAGACGGGGTTGAACGGATGGCCGACCACCAGTCGGCCGGGGTGCACCATGCCCTGCTGCATCTCGCTCGGCAGCAGGCCGGAGGTGCTGGAGCCGAAGACCACCTCGGGTCCGGCCATGGTGCTGGCACGCCGCAACAGGTCCTGCTTCAACTCCATCCGCTCGGGGGCGCTCTCCTGGACGAAGTCGACGCCGGTGGCCGCCTCCTCGGGCGTGGCCACGAAGGTGAGCGTGCCTTCCACAGGCAGTGCAGGCATCACCAGCTTGCCGAGGGCTCGGCGAGCGTTGGCCAACACCTCGCCCATCTTGCGCGGTGCTTCGGGGTCGGGGTCGTACAGCTGCACGTCCACGCCGTTGAGCAGGAAGCGCGCCGCCCAACCGGCACCGATCACGCCGCCGCCCAAGAGGCCGACCTTGTTCAATCCATCGATCGGGCTCACCGTCAGCCGTGTTTCACGAGCTGGAGCTGGTCGCGCACTTCTTGAGGGCCCTTCACGCGAACGTTCATCGACTCGAGGGTCTGCTTGGCGCGGGCCACCAACTCGGCATTGGTCGCCTTGTGGCCGGGGCCGAGGTAGAGGTTGTCCTCCAACCCGACCCGGACGTTGCCACCGGCAAGGGCCGCCATGGCGACGAACGGCAGTTGCATCTTTCCGATCGAGAACGCCGAGAACACGCAGTCACGCGGCAGTTGGTTGACCATGGCGATGAACGTGCCCGGATCGTCGGGGGCGCCGTAGGAGATGCCCATGCAGAGCTGAATCATGATCGGATCGTCGAGCAAGCCCTTCTTCACCATCTCGTGTACGTAGACCAGATGACCAAAGTCGAAGACCTCGAGCTCGGGGCGGACGCCCAGCTCCTGCACCTGCCTGGCCATCGAGTCGAGCACGCTGGGGGTGTTGACCATGATGTAGTCCCCGCCCGACGCGAAGTTCATCGTCCCGCAGTCGAGCGTGCAGATCTCGGGCATCAGGGTGCGCACGTGGTCGAGCCGTTCCGTGGCGCCCGCCATGTCGGTGCCGCTGGGATCGAGTGGCAGCACCTGTTCTGCACCTCCCAACACCATGTCGCCGCCCATGCCCGCGGTGAAGTTGAGGACGACGTCGACGTCGCTGTCGCGGATCCGCTCGGCCACCTCCGCGTACAAGGTGGTGTCACGCGATCCGGCGCCTGTCTCGGGATCGCGGACGTGGATGTGGACCACGGCGGCGCCGGCCTTGGCAGCGTCGATGGCCGACGTGGCGATCTGCTTCGGGGTCACCGGTACGTGGGGGCTCTTGCCCACCGTGGCACCCGAGCCCGTGACCGCACAGGTGATGAAGACGTCCCAGTTCATGGCAACCCCCTTGAGCCGCGCTCATCCTGAACGCTCGATCAGCTTAACGCAGCGCCCCACCCCGCGGTGAGAGATGAGTGCCCCTGGCGCCCCTATCTCTCATCGGCTCCGAGTGCCCCGCCGAGGCGATGAGCGATGGGGGCGGTACGGACACTCATCTCTCACCGCGGGGGTCAGGGGTGGGTTTCGGCGGCGGTGCGGCGGACGGCGGCGATGATCTTGGCGTAGCCCGTGCAGCGGCACAGGTTGCCGCTCAACCCGATGCGGATCTCCTCGTCGGTCGGCGCGGCGGTACGGGACAACAGAGCGGTCGCCGACATGATCATCCCTGGGGTGCAGAACCCGCACTGCACGCCGCCCTCGTCGAGGAGATTGCGTTGCAGCGGATGCAGCTCGTTGCCGCTCATCACCCCTTCGATCGTGGTGATCTCCCTGCCCACCGCCTGCGCCGCCAGGTACGAGCACGAGTTCACCGGTTGACCGTCGAGCAGCACCATGCAGGCGCCGCACTCGCAGTCGTCGCATCCCTCCTTCGTCCCGGTCAGGCCGATCTCGCCGCGCAGCACGCTGAGCAGGTTGCGGTCGGAGGCGACCGACACCGGATAGGCGATGCCGTTGACCGACAAGGTGAGATCGCGGTCGATCGATTCGCTCATGATGATGCTCCTGTTGCTGCGGTGCCGATGCCGATGGCGCGATTGACGGGGATGGCGATGGTCTCGCCTCCGGCGCGTCGCGCGGCTGCCTCGACGGCTCGCCGAGCCATGACCCCGATGCAGTGGCGGCGGTAACCGTCGCTCGCCCGGAGATCGCTGATCGGTCTGGCCTGCTCGCTCGCCAACGCACCAGCGGCCGCGGCGGCGCCGGCCACCGAACTCCCGAGGAGCGAGGCGAGGCCGCTCACCGAGATGATGGTGGGGGCGACGGCGGTGAGCGCGACGGCGATGGACGCGATGTTGCCGTCGGTGTCGAGGGTGACCGATGCGCCGGCGCCGACGACAGCGATCTCCATCGCCCGTCGATACTCGAGACGCACATACGCGCTGCCCGAGCGGGGACCGGGAGCGGGAAGGTGGATCGCCGTGCACAGCTCGTCGGTGCGAGCGATGGTTCGACCCGGAGCGGTCCACAGCTCGCTGATCGCGACGGTTCGTGTGCCGGTGGTGCTACGCAGCTCGACCGTTGCTCCGAGCACCATCAGCGGCGCGCCGGTGTCCATCGCTGGCGATCCGTTCATCACGTTGCCGCCGATCGTGCCGACGTTTCGAGTGCTGGGCGAGCCCACCAGCGCGCTCGCATCGGCCAGACCGGAGAATCGGGCGGCGATCACCGGGTGTGTCTCGATGGCGTGGTGGGTCACACCGGCGCCGAGAGCGAGTCCACCGCTGGCGCCTCCGACCTCGTGGACCTGCTTGAGCTGCTCGATGCGATCGAGCGCGACGAGCGACCCGGGCAGAGGAGCCTTGCCGTGTCGGGCGCCGACCACGAGGTCGCTGCCGCCGGCGATCGGGCGAGCGCCCGCCGCGAGCGCCGCGAGCGCATCGTCGAGGGTTGTGGCGATCAACAGGCTCATGACGCAGCCTCGTCGTTGAGTGCGTTCCACACGCGCTCAGCCGTCATCGGCAGCTGGCGCACCGGCCGGCCGATGATCTTGGCGATGGCGTTCGAGATCGCTGCTGCTGTCGCCACATTGGGCGCCTCGGCCAAGCCCTTGGCGCCTCGGGGTCCGGCGTCGGGTGTGGCGATCTGCACGAAGTGGGTGTGGATCGGTGGTGCGTCGGCGCAGGTCTGGAGCTTGTACTCCAACATCGCCGCGTTGCGCTGCTTGCCCTCGTCGTCGTAGGTGGTGCCCTCGGTGAGCGCCTGACCGATCCCCATCAACACGCCACCCTCCACCTGGCCGTGAGCCCCGATCTCGTTGATGATCGTGCCGGAGTCGTGGGCGGTGTACACCGCGATGACGCGGGCCACGCCCGTGTCGCGGTCGAGCTTCACGCGCACCGCGTGGCACGAGAACTGTGGCGCCACGAACGCTGCCATCCCGAGGTCGCCGACGCACGTGGACCCGACCAGGGGAGGTGGACCCGGCGGTTGCCCCGAACCATGGCCGATCAGCAGCTCGCCGCCGGCGGCGATGCCGGCCAGTTCGGCGATCGACACAGCGGTCGCTGGGGTGCCGGCCACGAACGCCTGACCGTTCGAGAGCACGATGTCCTCGGGGGAGGCCTCGAGGTGGTCGGCAGCGAGCTTGCGCAGCTGATCGGCAACCTGGCCGGCCGCGTTCACGACGGCGCGGCCGTTGTTGAACAGCGTCTGCGAGCCGGTGGCTCCCATGTCGTACGGCGCCACCGATGTGTCCTGATAGACCAGCTGGAAGTCCTCAGGGTCCATCCCCAGCTCGTCGGCCGCCAGTTGACGCAAGGTCATCACCGCTCCGGTGCCGCACTCCTGGGCGCCCGTGATGATCTGAGCCGATCCGTCGC
>JAYUSX010000221.1:0-4298 GCA_043755475.1 Actinomycetota bacterium | reverse complement strand
CGGCGGTGTCGGCTCGGGGAACGACGACGCGAACCACGCGCGCACGGCCGGCGAGAACCGGTCGAGCACGGGATGATGAGCCACCGCGCCAGACTACGACCGGGGTGTCACACCACGAACGCAGCCGCTCCGGCCGGGGTGCGGTCGCTGCTGCCACCCACATCAGGGGCGCTTGTCCGACCGTCGGCACGATGCGGCACCTCTCCGTCGCGGAGGCGCGTGGCTCCGTGGTCGCTTCCACGGCAGACTGAGCGGCCCCATGTCGACACCCACCACGCCCGTCACACCGCCTCATGCGGCCGATTCCCCTGCCGCAGGAGCCGCAGGAGCCGCACAAACCGCACGAGCCGCAGGAGCCGCAGGAGCCGCACAAACCGCAGGAACCGCAGGAACCGCTGTTGGGGGTGCGCCGAGCGTGCGGTTGCGGCCATGGCAACGGACGGCGTTCGATCGCTTCACCAGCCACGAGACCCGCGACTACCTGGCGGTCGCCACACCGGGCGCCGGCAAGACGACCTTCGCCCTGGCGTGCGCTCGTTGGGCGCTGGGTCACGAGCGCCGGCGGCTGATCGTCGTCGCCCCCACCAGCCACTTGAAGGCGCAGTGGGCGCAGGCGGCGCATCGCATCGGCCTCGAGCTCGATCCCGACTGGACCCCGGCCGGCGGCCTGGCCCGAGACGTGCACGGCCTGGTCACCACGTATCAGCACGTCGCCACATCCGGCACGGCGAAGGTGCTGCGCGGGCTCGCCAACGACGCCTTCGTGATCCTCGACGAGATCCATCACGCCGGGGACGACAAGGCCTGGGGCGACACGATCCGCCAGGCCTTCGAACCGGCCCACCGGCGGCTCTGCCTCAGCGGCACCCCGTTTCGTAGCGACTCCGCGTCGATTCCGTTCGTCACCTACGAGGCCACGGCGGAGGGCGACACGGCCTGCAGCCACTACACGTACGGGTATGCCGACGCGCTCCGAGACGGCGGCGTCGTCCGCCCGGTGTACTTCCCTCGTTTCGACGGCGTCATGGAGTGGAGCGCTCCCGACGGGAGCATCATCAGAGCCAACTTCCATGACGAGCTCGCCCGCGACCAGATGGCACATCGCCTGCGCACCGCCTTGAGCCTCGACGGCGACTGGCTGCAAGCCGTCCTCCGGCAAGCCCACGATCGACTGATGGCCATCCGCAGTGCACCCGACGGCCAGCGCGACGCCGGGGGTCTGGTCATCGCGATGGACCAACAGCACGCGCACGCCATCGCTGCGCTGATCCGCCGCAACTTCGGTGTCCCGGCAGAGGTCGTCGTCAGCGACGACCCCACGGCGTCGGGCCGCATCGCCACGTTCGCTGCGTCGGAGGCACCGTGGCTCGTCGCCGTGCGCATGGTCAGCGAGGGCGTCGACATCCCCCGCCTGCGAGTGGGTGTGTACGCCACCACCGTCACCACCGAGCTGTTCTTCCGCCAAGCCGTGGGCCGCTTCGTGCGTTGGCAATCCGGCCGCGGCGCACAGAAGGCGTACGTGTTCCTGCCCGACGACCCGCGGCTTCGTGCGCACGCGTTCTCCATCGCCGAGGCCCGGCGTCACGTGCTGCGACCCCCGGCCCCCGACGACGACTTGATCAGCGTCGATGCGGAGGGAGCGCTCGACAGTGCGTCGGTGGCCGACGAGCCCGAACAACTCTCGCTCTTCTCGGTGCTGAGCTCGGTCGCGACGGGCATGAAGATCCACAGCGTCACCGCCGAGGGCGTCGCCTACGACGACGAGCCCGAGATCGACGCCCCATCCGATGCCGACGACCCTGAGCTGTCGGCCGCGCTCGACCTGCACCTGCCCGAGATCCCCACCGACGCAGGTTTCGTTCGTGACGACGCCCGCAGCGTGGCCGAGATCAAGGACGACCTCCGCGCCCGGAATGCCTTCGTGGCCCAACGCCTGGTCGACATCACCGGGCTGAGCCACGGCAAGGTGAACGCCGAGATGAACCGCCTCGCCGGCGTGGCGAAGGTGAGCGCGGCCACGTCGGAGCAACTCGAGCGACGATTGCGTTACGCGGAATCGTGGCTGCGCCGGGCACGGGGTCGATGACGAGGAGTAGCCTCGCGACATGCCAGCGGTCGGAGAGCACCACCCTGCGTTCGAGGAGTACTGCGAGTGCATCTTCGAGCTCGAAGAGGATGACGTCGACGTCATCCAGGCGCGAATCGCGGAGCGCCTGCAGGTGAGCCGGCCGGCGGTGAGCGAAATGATCCGCCGGTTGGAGGCCGAACACCTGGTCACCATGCACGACGGCATCCAGCTGACCAACCGGGGGCTCGAACTGGCCCAGAGCGTCGTTCGTCGCCATCGCCTGGCCGAGCGCTTCCTCACCGACTTGCTCGGACTCTCCTGGGCAGAGGCCCATCACGAGGCCGGCAAGTGGGAGCACATCATGAGCGACAGTGTCGAGCAGGCGATGGACCGAGTGTTGGGAAGCCCGACCACCTGCCCCCACGGCAACCCGATTCCGGGCTCGTCGTATGCGGCGCCCGACTCCACACCGCTTGCCTCCATCGAGGTCGGGCAGCGCTTCACGGTGAACCGAATCCCCGAAGAACTCGAGTTCACACCTGGTCTGCTCGACTTCCTGGAAGCCTCGAACATCCTGCCCGGTCGGTCCGGGGTGCTCACCGCAGCGTCCCCCGACGGCACGGTCACGGTCGAGATCGGCGGGCGTCACGTCGGCGTGGGAGCGTTCGCCAGCGCCCGCATCCTCGTGATGGGTTGATCGCTCGGTGGGTGCCGACAGCCGGGACCCGACCAGCCGCTGTGATCCATGTCCTGGCCTTTGACGCCGTCGTCACCAGCCGGGAAAGATCTCGCTCTGTGCCTCACCCATCCCCAGCACCTCGCCGGAGCGGGCGCGCGCCGGCCGCCGTTGTGGTCACGCTCTGCCTCGCGAGCCTGACCGGCTGCGCCTCGACCACCTACGACGAGACGCTCGCCTCGTCTGCCACCACGGCGGCCGCGACGACCACCACCCTGCCGGCTGGCACGGCGAGCGAATTGCTCGCACGCCTGCGTGAAGAGGCTGCCGGTCTGGCAGGCGTGATGATCGAGAACGGCGACGACGGTGCTGCCGCTGATCGGATCGCAGCGCTGTGGAACGCCGTCGGCCCAGAGGTGAGGACGGCGCGGCCCGACCTGTACGACTCCTTCGTCGCCACCGTCGCACTCGCGCAGAAGGCGGTCAGGTTCTCGAGAGCGGCCGATGCCGACAAGGCGTCGAAGAACTTCGACGCCCTCGTGGCGGCATTCCTCGGGTCCTGATCGGACGCCGCCCCCACTGGTCCCGACGGGCGGGCTCAGCGCATCGATTCGGGCAACGGCAGTGCATGGACGATGCTCAACCGCCGGGTGCTGCGCGTCAGCGCCACGTAGAGCGCGCGCAGACCCTGCTGTTCGGACGCGACGATGGCAGACGGTTCCACGACCACCACGCCGTCGAGCTCGAGCCCCTTCACCACGCTGACCGGCACGACCGTGATCGCCACGCTGAGGCCGCTGCGGGTGGCGCGACCGTGCTCGATCCCTGCCGCGGTCAGTGCGTGCGACACGTCGTCGACCATCGCGTCGGCCGCGACGACAGCGATGCTGCCGCCGGGCATCGCCTCGGCCAGCGCAGCGGTCGCCACCGCCACCTCTCCGAACAGCTGCTCGGGTGACGCGGCCTCGAAGTACTCCGGCCGCTCGTCGCCGGCCCGCACGCTGATCGGTGCACGCAACGTCGGCGTGGCAGCCATCATCACCCGGTTGGCGAGCTCCATGATGCGGTCGGGGATGCGATACCCCACGCTGAGGCCGATCACCCGCGACGGCTTGTTGTCGGGCAGGTGAGCCAGGATGTCGTCCCAGTCGTCGGGGGCCAGCGCACCGGTGGCCTGGGCGATGTCGCCGACCACCGTCATGCTGCCGTTGAGCGACCGCCGCGACGCCATCCGCAGCTGCATCGGGGTGAGATCCTGCACCTCGTCGATCACGATGTGTCCGAAGGTCCGGATCTCTTCGTCCTCGGCCGGCTGGCCCTTGCGAGCCGGACGCGGTCCCAAGAAGTTGCGGGCTTCGTCGAGGAGCGCGACATCGTTGTCGCTCCAGCGCGCCTCGGCGACGTCGGCCGCCCGAGGCCGGTACAGCGAGAGGTACTCGGCTTCGGTGAGGTGCCGCTCGGCGGCGAGCTTGAGCAACGCCTTCGATCCGAACAGGTCGTGCAGCAGTTCGGCCGGTGACAGCACCGGCCACATGCGCTCGAGCGCGATCCGGA
>JAYUSX010000220.1:0-1694 GCA_043755475.1 Actinomycetota bacterium | reverse complement strand
GCACGCACGGGACACCACTCAGGTGCGGCCGGGTGGGGTGCACCGGCCAGATCGGCCCGGGAAAGCCGAGCTTGAGGCACTGCGCAACCACCCGTTCGGCAGGGGCGCCGCCGACCACGGCGATCGAGCGCGGTGCGAGCAGGCGGTGCAGATCGGCCACATCGGTGACGTTAGCTGAACCGTCGATCAGGGATCGGCTGACGTCACCGGCGCATCCGCCGTTGGTGCAGAATGTCACCGTGCTCCATGACGATGTCGCCTATCTCTCCGCAACCGAACTGCTTCGCCGATTCACTGCGCTCGAGCTCTCTCCCGTCGAGCTCCTGGATGCGCTGATCGACCGCATCGAGGCGCTCGAGCCTCGCATCAACGCGGTCTGCGATCGTCGCTACAGCGAAGCGCGCGCCGAGGCTGCTCATTCGGCCGAGAGGTACCTGGGCAAGCACGGCGGCCCCCGCCGTTTGGAGGGCGTGCCCGTCGCTGCCAAGGAAGAGCATCCGATGAAGGGCCGGTCGTGGACCCAGGGTTCGCTCACCCTGCAAGACGAGGTGGCCACCCTCGATCATCCGATCATCGAACGGATCCAGGCGGCCGGTGGCATCATCCATGTTCGTGTGACGACGCCAGAGTTCTGCTGTGCCGCGTTCTGCCATTCGAAGATGTGGGGCACGACGCGGAACCCGTGGAACACCGACTTCGCTCCCGGAGGCTCGTCGGGTGGCACGGGTGCAGCGCTCGCTGCCGGATACGCGCCGCTCGGCACCGGCAGCGACATCGGTGGGTCGATCCGCATTCCTTCGTCGCTCAGCGGCGTCGTCGGATTCAAGCCTCCGTTCGGCCGGGTGCCGGCACTGGCGCCGTACAACCTCGATCAGTTCTGCCACGACGGTCCCATGGCTCGCAGCGTGGCGGACGCAGCCCTGCTCGAGAACGTGATCGCCGGTTCGCATCGTCTCGACGTGGTGTCGATTCGCAACCCACCCCAGATCCCTGCCGCAGCAGAAGGGGTGGAGGGGTTGAAGATCGCGCTCTGCCTGGGCCTCGGAGACTGGCCGCTGGAGCCCGAGGTCGAGGCCAACACCCGCCGGGTCGGCGCATCGCTCGCAGCCGCCGGCGCTGTCGTCGAGGAGGTGACGCTGCCGTGGACGCGCGACGACATCTTCACCGCCGCGCAGGCGCACTTCGCCGCGATCATGGGCGCTGGAATCGCCGCGGTCGACGCCCAGTTCGGCGATCTGTTGAACGACTACACCCGTGCGTTCGCGGCGTCGATGACCAGCGACATCAGCTACTACGAGGGCCTCGAACTCGAGGGTCGCCTGTACGAGCCGCTCGGTGAGTTGTTCGAGACGTACGACGCCCTGGTCTGCCCCACGATGGCCACCGACGGCCTGGTGGCGGACAACGCCTACATCGACGGCCCGTTCGTCGTGAACGGAGTGGACGTGCAGCACCACATCCTGATGTGCATGACGCTCCCGTTCAACCTGTTGAGCCGGTGCCCGGTCGTGGCCGTGCCCTCTGGGCGTGCCGCCAACGGTGTGCCAACGGGTGTGCAGGTGGTCGGGCGAACTTACGACGACGTCACCGCGTTCCGTGTGGCGGCCGCGGTGGAGTCGACCGGTGTCGGTTTTCACCAGCCCTCCTGGCGGCCGTCGTTGTGACGCTCGCCGCCTGAGTCGGCGATCGGACGA
>JAYUSX010000219.1:0-4315 GCA_043755475.1 Actinomycetota bacterium | reverse complement strand
ACTTGCCCACGCCGTCGGCCACCGCCTTGGTGAAGTCGGCATCGTCGAGGATCACGTTGGGGCTCTTGCCACCGAGCTCGAGGGACACCTTCTTCACGGTCTGGCTGGCGACCTCGGCCACGCGCTTGCCCGCCCGGGTGGAGCCGGTGAAGCTCACCATGTCGACGTCGGGATGTGCAGCGATCGCTTCGCCGACCACGGGACCGACGCCCGTGACGAGGTTGAACACACCAGCGGGCAGGCCGGCTGCATCGATTACCTCGGCGAGGATGAAGGCGTTGATCGGCGCCACCTCGCTCGGCTTCAGCACGACGGTGTTACCGGCGGCCAGGGCGGGCGCGACCTTGAGCGCGATCTGGTGGAGCGGGTAGTTCCACGGAGTGATGCAGCCCACCACGCCGATCGCCTCGCGCACGACGAGCGAGTTGCCCACCTGGGTCTCGAACTCGTACGAACCGGCGAGGCCCGCCGCGATCTGGAAGTTGGCCTTGGGCAGGCCGGCCTGGATGATCTTCGACAACATCAGTGGCATGCCCACTTCCTGGGCGATGGTCTCGGCGATCTCGTCGGTGCGGGCCTCGAGGCCGGCGTGGATCTTCATCAGATAGCCGGCGCGCTCTTCCTTCGGCAGCGCGCTCCAACTGGGAAACGCAGCCCTGGCCGCAGCGACCGCCGCGTCGACGTCGGCAGCGACGCCGTTGGGAACCGAGGCGATGACCTCTTCCGTGGCCGAGTTCGTGACCTCGAGTGAACCCTCGCCAGCCGAAGGGACCCAGGTGCCGTTGATGTAGACGTTGTCGTAAGCGCGCATGGGTCGAACCATACGCCCGGTACGACGACGACCTCCAAGCGTGACCGACGTTTGCGGCGACCGGCCCGTGCCGTGGTCGCGAGGTGGTCGCGAGGTGGTCGCGCACAATGCGGCCAGGCGCGAGGTGGTCAGGCGTTGCGGTCGAGACCCAGATTCATCCACAGGTCGCGGGTGGGGCCGCTGCGGTTGAGCGTGTAGAAGTGCAAGCCGGGCGCGCCCGCTTCCAGCAGCCGGGCGCACAGTTCGGAAGCGATCTCCACCCCGATGCGTGTCGCTTCCTCGGGGTCGTCCCCCGCCTTCGCAACCCGTTCGACCAACCAGTTCGGCACATCGGCACCCGACATGTGCGCCATCCGGCTCACCTGAGCGAGGTTGGTGACGGGCATGATCCCGGCCACGACCGGCTTGTCGCAGCCGTTCGCCGCCAACTCGTCGACCAGGGTCAGGTAGTGATCGACCTCGAAGAAGAACTGGGTGATCGCGAAGTCTGCGTTGGCCAGCTTGCTCGCGAGGTGACGCCGGTCGGTTGCCCGGTCAGGCGATCGCGGGTGCAGCTCGGGGTGCGCCGCTACGCCGATCGAGAAACCGCCGAAGGCGCGGATGTCGTCGACCAACTCGCTCGAGAACTCGTATTCGCTGACCGCATGCGCCGACCCGTCGGCCGGCGGGTCACCGCCGAGCGCGAGGATGTTCTCGATGCCTTCGGCCTGGTAGTCGATGAGGATCGCACGGATGTCGGCCTTGGTGTGGCCCTGGCCGGTGAGGTGCGCCATCGGCGAGATGGTGGTCTGGCGCTGCACCCACGACACCAGGTCGGCCGTGCGGGTGCGGGTGCTGCCTCCTGCACCGTAGGTAACGCTCACGTAGTGGGGCGAAAGGTGTTCGAGCTCGGAGATGGTGCGGCCGAGGCTCAGCCATCCGGCCTCGTTCTTCGGGGGGAAGAACTCGAACGAGTACGTGGTTTCGGCGGCCAGGAGATCCGCAATCCGTGCCATGCAGGCAGTTTCCCACGTTTGGGCCGGGTTCGCGCCGCAGACCCGCCCGACGACCTCCCGAGATGAGAGATGAGCGCGCCACCGGCACTCATCTCTCATCGCGAATGGGTCAGTGGCGGAAGTGACGCTCGCCGGTGAAGACCATCGCGATGCCGTGCTCGTCAGCGGCGGCGATCACCTCTGCGTCGCGCATGCTGCCGCCGGGTTGGATGACGGCGCGGATGCCCGCCGCGGCAGCAGCGTCGAGACCGTCGCGGAAGGGGAAGAAGGCGTCGCTCGCGCACACGCCTCCCTGTGCCCGACCCGCCGATCGTTCGGCCGCGATCCGGGCGCTGTCGAGCCGGTTCTGCTGACCGGCACCGATGCCGAACGCCTGCCGTTCGTGGGCGTAGACGATCGCGTTGCTGCTGACCGCGGCGCACACGGTCCATGCGAACGCGAGGTCGTCCATCTGGGTCTCGGTGGGCACGGCGCGGGTGACCACCTGCCAGTGGGAGCGATCGAGGTCGATCGTGTCGGCCTGCTGCACCAGGAGGCCACCGTCGATAGAGCGCAGATCGAGCACCGAGCCATACGGTTGCGGACCCGACAGCACGCGCAGGTTGCCCTTGCGAGCGAACACGTCGAGGGCTTCGCGCGTGTACGACGGCGCGATGACCACCTCGGTGAACACCGGTGCCAGCGCCTCCGCGAGGTCTGCCGTCACCTCGCGGTTGAGGGCGACGATCCCACCGAATGCGCTCACCGGGTCGCATGCGTTGGCCCGCACGTAGGCGGTGGTCACGTCGGCAGCCACGGCGACACCACACGGATTTGCGTGCTTCACGATCACGCACGCCGGTCGGTCGAAGCGGTTCACCAGCTTCCACGCTGCCTCTGTGTCGTAGAGGTTGAGATAGCTCAGATCCTTGCCGCCATGCTGCACCATCTGGTCCCACCAGCTGCGTGCCCCATCGGCCAGGTAGCGAGCACCCTGTTGATGGGGGTTCTCGCCGTAGCGCAGATGTTGCTGGCGAGTCAGCGACAACTGCAGCGCTCGGGGCAGCGCCTCGCCCCCACCGTCGCCGAGCTCGTCGCCGCTCGAGTCGAACCAGTTCGCGATCTGCGCGTCGTACGCGGCGATCGCCGCGAACGCGTCACGGGCGAGGCGACGTCTGGTCGCCGCCGACACACGACCGCCGTCACGCACTTCGGCCAGCACCGGCTCGTAGTCGGCTGGGTTCACCACCACGGCAACGTGGGCGTGATTCTTCGCCGCCGCACGCACCATCGCCGGCCCGCCGATGTCGATCAGCTCGATGCTCGGGCTGGCGGCGAAGGGGTACAGGTTCACCACCACCAGATCGATCGGCTGGATGCCGTACTCGGCCATGTCGGCCTGGTGCTCGGCCTTGGTGGGATCGGCGAGCAGACCGCCGTGCACCTTCGGGTGCAACGTCACCACGCGGTGGTCGAGGATCGCCGGCACACCGGTGAGATCGGCGACGTCGACAGCGGGGACACCGGCGGCGATCACCGCCGCAGCGGTGCCACCACTGCTGACGATGGTCCAGCCGAGCTGGTGGAGACCGGACGCGAAGTCCACGATCCCGGTCTTGTCGTACACGGACAGCAGCGCGATGGGCATGCCGGCGACGTTACGAGACGGTGCCGATCACTCAGCAGCCCCTTTGACAAGGTGTACGTTCAGCGATCGGACGGAGTGATTCACAAACGGACGTTCGCGTCGCAAGCACCTAGGAGACACAGATGGACTTCAGCAAGTTCAAGACAAGCGATTGGCTCAAGGCAGGGGGCGCGATCGCGTTCTTCGTCTTCGGCTTCTTCCCGTGGATCAAGGTGTCCGCGTTCGGCATCTCCGACTCCGGCGAGAACGTGTTCAGCTTCTTCTTCACGGGCATCATCCCTTGGCTGCTGATCATCGCTGTCGGCGTCCTCACCGTGCTCCTGGTGATGGGGAAGATCAAGACGGGCAGTCTGCCGTGGCCGCTGATCATGCTCGGCGCCGCCGGTCTCGCCGCGGTGTTGCTCCTGCTTCGCCTCATCTTCAACCCGGTCGATGACGGCGGGTTCGACTTCGGCGACGCAGGCATCGACGTGGGCCGGGGAATCGGCATGATCCTCTCGGTTCTGGCCAGCCTTGTCGTGTTCGCCGGTGCCTTCTTGGGATTCACGGAGTCGGGCGGCGACCTGAACGACCTCACCGACGTCAACAAGCTCACGAGCCAGTTCAACACCGGCGGTGGATCGGCCGGATCGGTGCCTCCGCCGCCGCCCGGGTCGATGACTCCCCCGCCGCCGCCCCCGCCGGCTCCCGGCACACCGCCACCGCCGCCGCCGCCCGGCTGAGCAGGGCTCGGCACACCGAGACGCGAAGGAGCCCCGCCAGACGGCGGGGCTCCTGTCGTCTTCCTGTCCGTTCCGTTCGTGTGTGGCTCGGCGGCCGGCTCGGCTACACCAGCGTGGCGACGATCTCGGCCATCAGGTCGCCGGCTTCGGTGGGGTTGAG
>JAYUSX010000218.1:0-4323 GCA_043755475.1 Actinomycetota bacterium | reverse complement strand
CAGGGATGGCGTTCGTCCCGGCCGATCGGGCGAGCAACGGCGTCATCCCGTTCGCCTCGGTGAGCCACAACCTCACGCTCGCCAACGTGTGGCGCAACTGGCGCCGCGGCCGCCTCGATCATGGGCAGGAAACGGTGGAGGTCCAGGACTGGATCGGGCGGCTGGATGTCAAGACGGCCGGCACTGCGGTGCCCATCTCCGTGCTCAGCGGCGGCAATCAGCAGAAGGTGCTCATGGGTCGCAGCCTGCGACTCGCTCCGAGCGTGCTGGTGCTCGACGAACCCACCAGCGGCGTCGACGTCGCCGCCAAGGACCAGATCCTTCGTCTCATCGATCAGGCCGCACAGGGTGGTGCTGCCGTGGTGGTCGTCTCCACCGACACCGACGAGCTCGTCCAGGTCTCCCATCGCATCATCGTCATGGTCGACGGTGTGATCATCGACGTGCTGACCGGCGACGACATGACCGCGGACCACGTGGACCGCGCCCAACTCTCTACGACCAAGACAGGACAACGATGACCACGACGATTGCCGCGGGGAACCGCGACGGTGCCGACGACGCAGCGGCCGGAGAAGTGCCCCGCGGAGGAGCGCCACGGGGATCGTGGGTGTCGCGCCTCGGGTTCAACCGCTTCAGTGGTCTCTATCTGTTGGGCGTCTTCTTCTTCTTCTTCAGCCTGACCGAGAGCAACTTCTTGCTGTGGAACGGGAGCATCGAGTTCGTGCTCACCGAGAAGGTGATCGTGTGCATGCTCGCGCTCGCGTTCCTCATCCCGCTCGTCACGGAGACCTTCGACCTCTCGATCGGGGCGACGATGGCGTTGAGTCTCGTCATCGTGAACAAGATGGCGCTCGAGACCGACCTCCCTGACGCGGTCGGAGCGCTCGTCGGCATGGCCGCCTGCCTCGCGATCGGAGCGCTGAACGGACTCATCGTGGTCAAGCTGCGAGTCAACAGCTTCATCGCGACGTTGGGCATGAGCCAGGTGATCTCAGCGCTGATCCGCCGCATCCACGACGGCGGAAACATCACGACGGCGCTGAGCGACGGCTACGTGAACTTCGGCAAGGGCAACCTCTTCTCGTTCGAGTGGCCATGGTCCGACAGTCAGATCTCGCTGCCCTACTACTTCTTCTACGGCCTGATCGTGGCCGTCGTCGTGTGGTACGTGCTCGAGCACACGCCGATCGGCCGCCACATGTTCGCCACGGGCGGCAACCGCGAAGCGGCTCGCCTGTCCGGGGTGCACGTCGATCGGTTGTCGTGGGGATCGCTGATCGCCTCTGCCGGGATCGCCGGCTTCGCGGGGTTGATCTACTCGTGGAAGTTCGCGACGTACACGTCATCGGTCGGCCCCCCGCTGCTGTTCACCGCGGTCGGCGCCGTGTTCTTCGGCGCAAGCCAGCTGAGAGGCCGCCCGAATGTGTGGGGAACGATCATCGCCGTCTACACCCTGGCCTTCGGGATCAAGGGCATCGGCCTGCGGTACCCGCGCGAGATCGACTGGATGCAGCCGATGTTCGAGGGTCTGGTCTTGATCATCGCCGTCGCCGTGGCGAGCCGGCAGGCCGTCATCAAGGTGACGAAACGCCGAGCCGGCGGCCCGGCACCCGCACCGGCTGCAGCAGCCGCATCACCCGCATCCGAAGGAGCACCAGATGGATCTTGAACCGCGGACCGACCATGTCCACCGAGAGATCCTCGGGTTCCTTCCGCCGAACCTGATGGACTTCTCCGACCTCGATGCCGGCCGGGCACAACTCATGGCGATGCTCGCCGCGACCCCCGTCGAGCTCCCCGATGACATCTCGGTCGAGGACCATCACGTCGCGACCGCCGACGGTCATTCGTTGCTGGTGCGCGTGTACCGGCCGAGCGCGGCCGGCGCCGGCAGCCCGGCGCTCTACTGGATGCACGGTGGCGGGATGATCCTCGGCAACGTGTCGATGGATGATGCGATCTGCGCGTCCTATGCCACGGCGGCCGGTGCGATCGTGGCATCGGTCGAGTACCGACTGGCGCCGGACTTTCCCTTCCCGACACCGCTCGACGACTGCTACAGCGGACTCGCTTGGCTGTTCGGCATGACCGCCGAGCTCGGCATCGACCCCACCCGGATCGCGATCGGCGGGGCGAGTGCCGGGGCCGGTCTGGCCGCCGGCCTGGCGTTGATGGCGCGCGATCGAGGCGACATCCGCCCGTGCTTCCAGGTCCTCCGCTACCCGATGATCGACGATCGCAACAACACCCCATCCAGCCATGCGATCGAAGACCAACGGGTGTGGAACCGCAGCGCGAATCAGATCGCCTGGTCGGCATATCTCGCAGGTGGAGCGGGCGGGAGCGACGTCTCCACCTACGCCGCGCCCGCACGAGCGACCGATCTCGCCGGCCTGCCGCCCGCGCTCGTGACCGTCGGTGATCTCGATCTGTTCCTCGACGAGGACATTGCGTACGCGCAGGCGCTGCTGGGCGCCGGCGTGCCCACCGAGCTGCATGTGTATCCCGGGTCGTTCCACGGTTCGGACGTGATGGTCCCCCACGCCGACGCATCGCAACGCTGGCGTCGCGACGAGGTCGCCGCCTTGATCCGAGCTTTCGCCAGCGCGCAGTAACTCCCCCGATCGACGGGTGCCCCGGTCGGGAGGGATCAACCGGCGGGTCGAGCGGGTGGAATGACCTTCGGCGTACCGCTGACCACCGTCCCGACCCGCGACCGAACGACTCCGACCCGTCGATACGGGACGGCGAGTTCCTAAGGTGGCCGACCATGAGCAGAGCCTCCGATGCAGACCTCACCGCCGCCGCCGACATCGCTGCGCTCATCGATCTGCGTGGCAAGCGTGCACTCGTCACCGGTGCGACCAAGGGCATCGGGGCGGCGACGGCCCGACGGCTCGCGCAGGCCGGCGCGCACGTCACGGTGGCCGACATGGACCCGAGCGGTCGAGCGACCGCCGACGTGCTCGTGGCCGATGGATGGTCCGCCTCGTTCGTCACCTGTGACATCACCGATGCAGATCAGTTGCGCGATGCGATCGCAGCCGCCGCAGACGGTGAGCGCCTCGACATCATCGTGAACAACGCGGGCATCTTCCCCACCACCGGGCCGATCGATGCGGTCACCGACGACTTCGTGAGCCGGATGCTCGAAGTGAACCTGCGCGCCCAGTACAGCGCCTCGCGCGATGCCGCGCGGTGGATGACCGATGGCGGCGCGATCGTCAACATCGCCTCGATCGCAGGTCTTCGCGGCGGTGCGAACATCACTGCGTACTCGGCATCCAAAGCAGGCGTGATCGGCCTCACCCGTGCGTTCGCGACCGAACTGGGAGCGAAGGGCATCCGCGTGAATGCGATCGCGCCTGGTGTGATCGATACGCCGGGCGTGCAGGACCAACTGGGTCCGCTCAAGGCCGGCGGCGTCGACATCGAGAAGGTGATCGCCGGCAATCCTCTGCGGATCGCCGGTCAACCGGATCACATCGCCCGCGCTGCGCTGTTCCTCGCCAGCGAACTGGCAGCGTTCATCACCGGTCACGTGCTCGTGGTCGACGGCGGCTACACCGCCTGACCGCGAACGAGCGGGGACGACCAGGCTCAGGTCTGGCGGGTCACCTTGGTGACGCTCGCGCCGGCCGGCGAGTTGGCGAACATCGCTTCACTGTCGAAGCCGATGCGGGCCGTCGGGACGATCTCGATCACCACACGGCCGGGGCTGTCGAGGTGATGCACGAACGCATCCTGCTTGGAGGTGTCGCCGGGCCGCACCCGCTGGGCGAGGGCTCGATAGAACCACTGCAACGTCTCGGTGTCGTCGTGCACCAGTGCATCGCCCTTGTAGGTGAGCGCCTGACTGATACCGATGTCGGTGCCACGACTCGAGATCGCGACCGCCACTCGGGGACGTGCTTCCACGGCTGCGACGCGCTTGCGCTGTCGCGTACACGTCACCCAGACGCGGCCGTCGTGCGCCACGAAGTTCATGATCACACCGACAGGGTCGCCGTCTTTGGTGGTCCACATGAAGGTGCACTCGGTCTGCTTGACGATGAGCACGGCCTCACGTTCGGGCGTCAGGTGAAACTGCGAGACGTCCTCGTAGTTGTTTGTGTAGGTGATCTCGGGCTGGGCCATGCCCCGACTCTAGGTCGTAGCGCCTCACTGCTCGGTCGGACTCGCTACCCCCGCCCGGCCGAGCTGCCAGACTCATCGTCATGGTCGATCGCGCACCGCTGAACGTCTCGGGAAACACCATGTGGGAGCTCCTCGAGGGGCGGGTGGTGCTCGACCCCGACCGCATGATGCTGGCCAGATCGG
>JAYUSX010000217.1:0-4329 GCA_043755475.1 Actinomycetota bacterium | reverse complement strand
GAACAGGTGCGACCCCTTCGCCGACGAGCGCGTAGACGAGTTCGGTTTGGGCGAAGTCGCGCAACTGCACCCGTCCTCGGTCGTCGAGCGTGCATCCGTCGATCACGACCTGGCCGATCAGGCCGGCTGTGGCTTCGGACGCCAAGATCGCATCGGCAGGGCAGAAGGCGAGCAGCCGTGCGGCGCGGTTGAGTGTCGGCCCGAACAGATCGCCGTCGCGTTCGTGCACCCCGCCGGAATGGACCACGGCGCGCAGATGTATTCCTCCTGGAATCACCCATGGCTCCGCGGCGACAGCGCGCTGCGCGGCGACGGCGGCAGCGAGGGCCTGCGCCGGATCGGCGAACACCGCCGCCATGCCGTCCCCCGTGTGCTTGAAGGCATGGCCATCGTGACTCGCGATGCTGTCGAGCAGCAGCGAGTCGTGTCGTGCCAGTGCGGCGTCCATCGCCTCTTCGTGATCGGCCCACAGCCTGGTGGAACCGACGATGTCGGTGAAGAGAATCGAGACCACGCCGCGCAAGGGAACCGAGACGACGCGATCGGGCGTTGGAGATGCCACCTGGTACGACACGGCGCCTTCGATGGGATCCTCGTTCGAGAGCAGAGCGAACTCCAGCTGCTTGAGCGCCTCCGTCGGTTCGATCCCGATCTCTTCGCGCAGCACGACCTGGAATCGCTGGAAGGCCCGGAGGGCATCGGTCACCCGACCGGATGCAGCCAGTGCCTGCATGAGCAATGCGACCGGACGCTCGCGGTACGGATGCACCTCGAGGTGTGGGCCCAACAAGGTGATCGCTTCAGGTGATCGGCCCGTCTCGACCAAGGCGGCCGCCAGGTTCTCGGTGGCCTCGGCACGAGCTTCGTCGAGGCGAACAGCCGTCGTCATGGCCCACACCTCGTCCGCGAACTCCTCGAGTGCGTTGCCGCGCCACTGCGCGACCGCCTGCGTGAGCAGATCGACCCGTCCTTGCGCATCTGCGTCCATCGCTGCCGCACAGGCATGCTCGAAGCGAGTGACATCGAGCTCATCGACGGACAGCGAGAGCCGGTACCCACGTGCCGCGGATTCGATTCGGGGACCGAGCATCGACCGCAACCGCGACACGGCGGTGCGGATCGCCGAACTGTCGACCGTGCTGCCAGCGAGATGCTCCGCGATCTGGTCGGAGGTCATCCCTGCAGGGCCGGCCACGACCAGGAGTGCTGCCAACCGGCGCAACTGGGGCCGGACGTCGAGCTCGACGCCGGCGTCATCGACGATGCGCACTGGTCCGAGAACATTCAGTTGCACATCCGTCCCTTCCGCTCACCCCGTTTGACCAGCTTCGTGCCGCCGATGTGCGTGTCACCGTAGTCGGATCGTGGAGTGACGTCCCGGTGACGTCGGGCGCTGATCGTGCAACCCATGACCAGCGCCCGCACCTCACAGAGCACCGTTCTCACCGCAGCACTTGCCGTGCTGCTGATCACCTCGGCATGCGGCGCCGTCGCAGGTCTTCGGCCCGAGGCGGCGCACAGTGACTTCGTCGGCCCGGTCGCCGCGATCCAGCCAGCCGCACCGTTCGCCGCCGTCGAGATTCCCACTGTCGAGGACCCCGCCGTCGAGGTTCCAGCGGTCGGCGCCGTCGAGGCTGCCGACGTCCGGCGCCCCATCTCGCCGGACGGCAGCGTGCCTGCGCACGAGGCGAGCTTCGTCGGTGCATTGCCAGCATCCTCGGACGAAGCGACGTTCGAGCAGCCGGAGTCGGCCGTCACCGGGGCGACCCAGGTCGCGTCGCAACCCGGCTGGCCGACGCCAGACACGAACACCTCCACGATCGTGCTGGTGGGCGACTCCCTCGCCGAAGCGACCTCCGGCGTGATTGCGATGCTCACCGCTCCCAAGGCCTTCGTCCCTCGGTACTGGGGCGGAACCGCCCCGTGCGACTGGCTGGACGACGACCTGCTGGCCGACCGGTCCTCGGTTGTGGTGATCACGTTCACCGGGAACTCGCTCACCACGTGCATGTCGGACGGCGCAGGTGGCCATCTCGAGCACGAGGCCTTCGCGGCCAGGTATCGGGCCGATCTGACCGAACTGGTCGATCACGCCCGCAGCACCGGCGCATGAGTGGTGCTGGTGGGCCAGCCCTACCGGTCACCGTCGTTCGATCACGCCGACCGGGTGGACGCGATCAACGAGGTCATCCAGGAGCTCGCCCAGGCGTACCTCTTCGTCTCGTACGTCGATGCCGGAGCAGCCGTCGAGACGGTCGATGGCAGCTTCAGCGAGCGGTTGCCGTGCGCGTTCTTCGACCTCGACTGCGCCGCCGATGGCACCACGGTCGTCCGTGGCGACGGCGTGCACTTCTGCCCGGTCGTGAACGTCCACCCCTGCCCCGTGTACTCGTCGGGAGCGTTCCGGTTCGGCGCTGCCATCGCCAGCGCCGCGAACAACCCGACCGACTTCGAATAGGCCCACACCAGGCCAGCGCTCGCGGGTCGCCGGATCCTCCATGGTCTGCCATCTGATCGCTGGGTCGCCCTCCATGAGCCAGGCATCGATCGCCATCGCCACTCCTCACGTCAACGCTGCACTGTTCATCCGATGCCGAACAGGGTCGAACGTCGTGCTCGGAACGACAGCGCACCGAGCGCGGCTCACCGTCGATCGCGGGGACGGTCAGCAGTGCTTCGAACTGGGCGAGCGGAATCCGCGACGTCGAGTACGTGCGGTGGAGATGCGAACGCACGTCGAGCTTTGCCCCGTTGCCGTACTGCACGTCGCGTAAGTACTGCTGATCGCCACCACTGAATGCCGACCGCTCCGACATCGAGAGATGATCCCACGCCGCCTGGCCGTGCGGGACGCGAGCGACATGGGCCGGGCGCGTCAGATGCGTCGACGAAGCTCGTCCAACCCAGGACCGGACAGCTCATCGATCGCCGCTGTTCGCCCGGCAAGACTCATCATCACCGCCGCGGTCCCGCCGGCGACCACCGGGCCCGAGCCGTGCGACCAGTCGAGGTCGTCGACCTCGAGACGGAGTCCGGCCAACAGGTCACGGTTGCCGAACGCGCGAGCACCCTTGGGTGAGACGAGCAGCTCGAGGACGACGCGTGCGTGCTCGGCGGGGATGTCGTGGTGCAACCCCAGCGGACGCCGGATGTCCTGGCCGTGCACCACGAGATCGGTGAGCGGCGCATCGGGACCGAACCCCGGAGGGGTGAACCGGTGTTGGGCGTTGCGTCGAAGGTCGTCCACCAGCTCCGCGACCGGGCGGGCATCTGACGTCGCATACCTGGAGGACAGCTTGTCGAAGTCGAACCGGTTCTTGACCATCATCAGGACCATCTTCGGCAGCGACACGTGGAACGGCATCGTCAGGTGAGCAGCCACGTCCCGCACCCGCCACCCTGCACACAGACTGGGGCGCACCCACTGGTCGTCATCGAGCCGGGACAGATCGTCGGCGAGGCCGGTCCGCTCTGCTGCGATCATCGACCACACGTCCATCACCGCATCGTACGAGTCCGCGTCGCGGAGGGCGAGCGCGTCTGAGGCTGAACCGGGCCGGACCAGCCAGTCGGTGGCCGAGCAGGCGGGAGTGAGTCCCCCCACCGGACGCATGTGGTCAGCGGGACGCAAGGACCTGGGTACTGTGCGCACCCATGGGGGTGAAACGGGCGTATCAGGAGGTGCTGGCCGTCCGTGACGCACGTGCGCTGATCGCTGCGAGCGCTGCGTCTCAGCTCGGCGATTGGTTGTACAACGCTGCGCTCCTCGGCTACGTCTACGCAGCGACGGGATCGGGCGCTTGGGTGGGTGCGGCAACGATCAGCCGGCTCATCCCGTACGTGCTCCTCGGGCCTTTCGGGGGCATGGTGGCCGACCGTTACGACCGGCGCACCGTGTTGCTGGCCGGCGATCTGGCGCGTCTCGTGCTCATGTTGGGGCTGGCCGCTGCGGTCGCTGCCGACGCGCCCATCATCATCGTGATCGCGTGTACTGCGCTCGCGTCCGCTGCCGGCACCGCCGAGCGACCGGCGGCGATGGCGTTGCTGCCACGGCTGGTCGGCGAGGCGCGCCTCGGCCCGGCGAACGCGCTGCTGCACACGGTGCAGGACCTCGGTGTCGTCGTCGGGCCGGCGCTCGGCGCGTTGCTGCTGCTCATCGCCCCGAGCGAGGTCGCCTTCCTCGCCAACGCGGGCACGTTCGCGGTGTCGGCACTCTGCGTGTCGTCCATCCGGCGCGCGCAGGCTCCGCGTCGGGATCGAGCAGCCGTGAGCATCGGCGGTCAACTCGTCGACGGTCTTCGCGCTGCCCGGGGAACGCCCTACCTCGTG
>JAYUSX010000216.1:0-10891 GCA_043755475.1 Actinomycetota bacterium | reverse complement strand
CTCGCCAACCTGGTCGGCGAGGCGGCCGAGCGTGGTGCGCAGCCCGTCGGATGCGGAGATGGCGACCTGTTCGATCCGTTCGATGTTCCCGCCGGCGGTCATGACGACAAGTGTGCCAGTTGTCGTGCCGGGTGGCGTGCCGGGTGGCGTGCCGGCTGCGACACTGGGCGCATGACCACATCCTCCGTTCCCGCGCCCTCGACGTTCTGGTGCGAATCGCCGCGCGACGTGGTGGAGGTGGTGGGGCCCGACGCGGCCACCTACCTGCAGTCGCAGGTGTCGAACGATCTGCGTCCTCTTCAGGTGGGTCACAGCTGTTGGGCGTTCCTGCTGCAGCCGACCGGCAAAGTCGACGTGCTGATGCGCGTGTGGCGCACCGACGACGAGCGTTTCGTGCTCGACACCGATGCCGGTTTCGGTGAGGTGATGATCGCTCGGGTGAACCGTTTCAAGATCCGCGTGAGGGCCGACGTGTCGACGCTCGCATGGAGGTGCGTGGCGGTGCGGAACACCGATGGCTCGCCGGTGACGGCAGAGGGCGGACTCGAGTCCTGGGGCGGGGGCATCGACCTCCTGGGAGCCGAGGCCGAGGCGCCGGAGGGGCTCGCGGCAGGCACCGCAGAGCTGCTGCTGGCGGCCCGCATCGAAGCGGGATGGCCTGCGATGGGCGCGGAGATCGTCCCTGGCGAGACCATTCCCGCCGAGACCGGGGTGACCGCCGCTGCGGTGAGCTTCACCAAGGGCTGCTACCCGGGCCAGGAGCTGGTGGAGCGAATGGACAGCCGCGGGTCCACCGCTCCACGTCTGCTGCAGGTGGTGGACGTGCCGGCAGGCACCGTCGCCGGGGCGGCGCTGTTGCGTGATGGCGAACCGATCGGCACGGTCACGTCCGTCGTCGGCAACCGCGCGCTCGCCTTCGTGAAGCGGTCAGCGCTGCAGGTGTGACGCGCGCGAGGCTTGCTGGATGACATCGGTACAGCCGCCCGATCCGGCCCGGCTCCGCGACACACGGCCGGCGAACTCCAAGTTGGGCAAGCAGCTCGACCGGCTGCGTTCGATCTCGCTCGCGCTTCCAGAAGCCACCGAGGAGCTCACGTGGGAGACGGAGGTGAACTTCCGAGTGCGCAACAAGATCTTCCTGTTCCCGGGTCAGGGAGATCAGGTGATGGTGAAGGCCGAGCGCGACGAGCTGCCGGCGTTGCTGGGTGATCCTCGTTTTCGGCCGGCCCCCTACCTGGCGCGCGGGGGTTGGGTGGTGCTCGACATCTCCGGCGGTTCGGGGGCACAGGCGGTCGACTGGGACGAGGTGACCGAACTGATCCACACCTCGTACTGCCTCATCGCTCCGAAACGCCTGGCAGATCTGGTGCGGCCGCGCTGATGTGCTGACGGCCGCGGGCCGTCAGCCGTCGAGCCGTCAGCCGTCGAGCCGTTGGCGCAGGGCGACGAATGCCGGGTCGCCGCGCAGGCTCGCGAGCTCAGGCGCCCCGTCCAGGATGGTCACCAACGCATCGAGATCGGTGTCGGCATCGATCGCCGCGCCGAGCCAGCCCAGGGCGACGTCCCGGTCGCCGAGAGCCGCGGCGGCGCGAGCCACGACGGCCGCCATCGAGGTGCTCGGCTGGCGAGCGAAGCTCTGCGACGCGTAGTTGGCGGCCTCGTCGAGATGGCCGGTGCGCAACAGCACGTGGGCGAGCGCGTGCTCGCTGTACGCACGCCCGGTGGGCAGCGGACGGGGGAGCAGCGCGACTGCGGCTGCGAGCCGTTCTGTCGGTGCTGCGTCAGGTGGCCACCAATTGGGAGGTGACGGGTCGGCGAGGTCGGCGAGCAGGATCTGTCGGGCGACGTCGGCTTGGCCTTGCCGCAGGTGCTGGTCGGCGCGGTACCACGGAGAGGGCACCAACCCGTCGGGCATGCGCGACAGATCGCCGGCCGACCAGGCGACGGCTTCGGCTCGTGCCGCGATCGACCGAGTTCGCGTGCGCGGCTTGTCGGCGAACAGCATCTGCAGCTGCACCAGCAACGGAAACATGAGGAAGTACCCGAACCCCTGGAGCTCGGGATTCAACAAGAGCACCGCCCCGGTGAGGGACGTGAGCGTGATACTGAACCACAGCATCACCTTGCGTGACCTTCCGGGCAGCACGACGTCGAGCCCGGCCTGCACGATGTGGCCACCGTCGAGGGGGAGCACTGGTGCCAGGTTGAACAGGCCCATCACGGGCCCGGTCCACCAGATCGCGAGCGCAGCCTCGCTCCGGCCGAACGAATCCCGGTCGATCGGGTTCACCCCCATCAGCAACAAGATCGCGACGCTGACGCCGATCTGGACCGCTGGCCCGGCCACCGAGATGCCGGCCCGTTCCCAACGCTTCAGCGGACGGGTGGGGACGAACGACGCATAGCCGGCGAGGAAGTCGAGCGAGATCTCGGCCTTGGCCCCGGTGGCTCGCGCCGCGAACGCGTGGCCGAGCTCGTGGAGCAGCGTGAGCGCGGCCGCCGAGCCAGCGATCCACAGCCCGAGCTCGCCGCCGTTGACGAAGATGACGAGCACCAGGAACATCAAGAAGCCCGGTCTGACGTGGATCGGAAACCCGAACAGATGAAACGCGGGCGTGCCTGCCATGGAAACACTGAGCCTATGGCCGGGGAACCGTCCCTTGGGCGCAGGGGTCACCTAGACTCGCTGCCCGTGTCGTACGTCTACGCCTTCTCCCACAAGCACCGCCGTCCCCCCATGGAGTACAAGGATCTCCTGGGTGGAAAAGGCGCCAACCTCGCAGAGATGACGAGCGTGCTCAAGCTCCCCGTTCCGCCTGGTTTCACCATCTCCACGGACGCATGTCGCGACTACATGCACAGCGGATGGCCGGCGGTGCTCGACGAAGAGATCGCACAGCAGGTGTTCAAGCTCGAAAAGGCGATGGGCCGCAAGCTCGGCGACCCGTTCGATCCGCTGCTCGTCAGCGTGCGTTCGGGCGCCAAGTTCTCGATGCCGGGCATGATGGACACCGTCCTCAACCTCGGCCTCAACGACGAGAGCGTGAAGGGCCTCGCCCATTCCACCGGCGACGAGCGCTTCGCCTACGACTCGTATCGTCGCTTCATCGCCATGTACGGCCGCATCGTGCTCGGAGTCGAGGGACACCACTTCGATGTGCCGCTCGAGGCGGCCAAGGAGAAAGCCGGCGTCAAGACCGACGCCGAGCTGACCGCGGCAGCGCTGAAGACGTTGTGCACGCAGTACCTGGCGGTCGTCAAGAAGGACACGCGCGCCCCGTTCCCCCAGAAGCCGCGTGAGCAGCTGCGCGGAGCCGTCGAGGCCGTGTTCAAGAGCTGGAACGGTGCTCGCGCGATCGCCTACCGCGTGCGAGAGAAGATCGACCACGAGCTGGGAACCGCGGTGAACGTGCAGACCATGGTGTTCGGCAACCGCGATCAGAACTCGGGCACGGGTGTGGGCTTCACCCGCAACGCTGCCACCGGCGAGAACGTGCCCTACGGCGACTTCCTGATCAACGCCCAGGGCGAAGACGTGGTGGCGGGCATCCGCAACACCGAGGACCTCGATCACCTGGGCAAGCACTTCCCCGAGATCAAGAAGGAGCTGCTCGACATCTTCAAGCGGCTCGAGGCGCACTACAAGGACATGTGCGACACCGAGTTCACCATCGAGCAGGGCAAGCTCTGGATGCTGCAGACCCGCGTCGGCAAGCGCACCGGCGCGGCCGCACTGCGTATGGCGGTCGACATGACCAAGGGCACCAAGGGTCCCGATGGCACGTGGAAGATCACCAGGGAAGAGGCCATCATGCGCGTGGCCGCCGAACACCTC
This sequence comes from Actinomycetota bacterium, assembly GCA_043755475.1. GTDB lineage: Bacteria > Actinomycetota > Acidimicrobiia > Acidimicrobiales > Ilumatobacteraceae > VFMC01. The sequence goes on along the minus strand of JAYUSX010000216.1, from coordinate 7,056 downwards.
GACCAGGTGCTGCACCCGCAGTTCGCCGGCAAGGGCAAGGTGCTCGCCAAGGGCCTTGCCGCGTCTCCCGGCGCTGCGGTCGGCAAGGTCTACTTCACGGCCGACGACGCGTGCGATGCCGATGAACGAGGCGAAGCGGTGATCCTGGTCCGCAGCGAGACCAGCCCCGAAGACGTGCACGGCATGATGATCAGCCAGGGCATCCTCACCGCCCGTGGAGGCCTCGTCAGCCACGCGGCCGTGGTCGCCCGCGGGTGGGGTACGCCTGCGATCGTGGGCGCCGAGTCGGTGAAGATCGACGGCAAGTCCTTCTCGGTGGGCAACATCGTCGTCAACGAAGGCGACATCATCAGCCTCGACGGCAGCACCGGCGAGGTCATCCTCGGTGAGATGAAGCTCGAAGCCGCACAACCCCCGGCCGAGTTCGCCACGATCCTCAAGTGGGCCGACGTGGTTCGCAAGGGCAAGCTCGGCGTGCGCGCCAACGCCGACACCGGTGAGGATGCCACCAAGGCCCGCGAGCTCGGCGCCGAAGGCATCGGTCTGTGCCGTACCGAGCACATGTTCCTGGCACCCGACCGCCTCCCTGTCGTGCGCGAGATGATCCTCGCCGACACCGTCGAGGCGGAGGAGAAGGCGCTGGCCAACCTCGGCAGGGTGCAGCAGGCCGACTTCGAGGAGATCCTCGAGGCGATGGACGGCCTGCCGGTCACGGTTCGCCTGCTCGACCCGCCGCTGCACGAGTTCCTTCCATCGGCCGAGGAGCTGCGCCTCAAGCGCGCCCTCGGCAAGCTGACGAAGCTCGAGACGGCCGAGCTGAAGGCGGCCGAGGAGTGGGCCGAGCACAACCCGATGATCGGTACCCGTGGTGTGCGTCTCGGCGTGGTGAAGCCGGGTCTCTATGCGATGCAGGTGCGGGCGCTCATGGCTGCGGCCGCGTCGTTGCGGGCGAAGGGGAAGAACCCGATCGTCGAGGTGATGATTCCGCTCACGGTCACTCGCGAAGAGCTCGCGCTCGCTCGTGGATGGGTGCAGACCGAGATCGACGCTGCCGTCAAGGGCATGAAGAAGAAGCCCAACGTCACGATCGGCACGATGATCGAGACGCCGCGCGCCGCCATCCGGGCCGATCAGATCGCCGAGGAGGCCGACTTCTTCAGCTTCGGCACCAATGACCTCACGCAGATGACGTTCGGATTCAGCCGTGACGACATCGAGTCGAAGATGATGCCGGCGTACCTCGAGCAGGGCCTGCTCAAGCGCAACCCGTTCGAGACCATCGACGTCGAAGGCGTCGGCGACCTCGTCTACACCGGCGTCGCGCGTGGTCGCCAGACCAAGCCCGGCCTGAAGATCGGCGTGTGCGGCGAGCACGGTGGCGATCCCGAGAGCATCGCGATGTTCTACGACGCGGGGCTCGACTACGTGAGCTGCAGCCCCTTCCGCGTGCCGATCGCCCGCCTGGCAGCTGCCCAGGCCGTGATCAGCCAAGCGAGCGGCGCGGGCAAGACCGAGACCAAGTAGTCGACCAACTGTCGAACCACGTCTGAGCAAGGAGACGAACATGGAAGTAGCGATGCGTCAGGGTCCCGCGTACGGCGTGGCCAGGCTCACCCTCGGCCCGAACGAGCCCGTGCGGGTGGAGAGCGGTGCGATGATGGCCATGTCGGGTGGCGTCGCGCTCCAGTCGAAGGCCGAGGGCGGCATCATGAAGTCGCTCAAGCGGGCCGCGCTCGGCGGCGAGAGCTTCTTCGTCAGCACCTACACCGCTCCGTCTCAGGGAGGGTTCGTCGACGTGGCAGCCCGCCTCGCCGGTGACGTCACCATGTTCGACGTGCAGCCGGGTCGGGCCCTGTTCATCTCGAAGGGCTCGTGGCTCGCCAACGAGACGACCGTCACCCTCGACACCAAATGGGGCGGCTTCAAGAACATGTTCGGCAGCGAGGGTGGCTTCATCGTCCGCGCCGAAGGTCAGGGCAAGGTGGTGTTCGCCTGTTACGGCGCGCTCGAGGTGTGGAACCTCGAGGCCGGCCAGGGCATCACGATCGACACCGGTCACATGGTGGCGTACGAAGACACCGTCACGATGGGCATCCGCCAGGCCAGTGGGGGCGGGATGATGCAGACGTTCAAGAGCGGTGAAGGTCTGGTGTTCGACTTCCAGGGGCCCGGGAGGGTGTGGACCCAGACGCGCAACCCAACCGAGTTCCTCGGCTGGATCAGCGCCACCCTCGGTACCTCGAACTCCGGGACGGGCAGCCCGCTCGGCGGGCTGTTCGGTCGCGACTGATGGCTACATTTCTCGCGTCGGCGAACGACAACTTCGTCAATCTCGAAGTGCACCTGTGGCAGTGGGGAGCGCTGCTCGCGTTCATCGCGCTGTTGTTGGTCGTCGACCTGGTCGTGTTCCACAAGGAAGCCCACGACGTCGACACGAAGGAAGCGGCGATCGAGTCGGTCGTGTGGGTCTCGATCGGGCTCGCGTTCACCTTCGTCGTCTGGTGGGGCTTCAGCGGCGCGGCAGCCGGCGAGTACATCTCTGGCTACCTGATCGAAAAGAGCCTGAGCGTCGACAACGTCTTCGTGTGGGCGCTGATCTTCAGCTTCTTCAAGGTGCCTGGCAGGTACCAGCATCGTGTGCTGTTCTGGGGCATCTTCGGTGCGTTGGTCCTGCGTGCCATCTTCATCTTCGCCGGCGTCGCGCTCATCGAGAAGTTCGAGTGGGTCCTCTACTTCTTCGGTGCGTTCCTGCTCTACACCGCGTTCAAGTTGATCCGCGGCGACGAAGAGGAGATGGACCCCGGCGCGAGCCCGGTGCTCAAACTGATCAAGAAGGTGGTGCCCTCCACCGACCAGATGGACGGCCAGAAGCTGTTCACCCGCATCTCGGGCAAGCGGTTGGCCACGCCGCTGTTCGCCGTGCTCGTCCTCGTCGAGGCCACGGACGTGATCTTCGCGGTCGACTCCGTGCCGGCGGTGCTGGCCGTGAGCCACGAACAGTTCATCGTGTTCAGCTCGAACGCCTTCGCGATCCTCGGACTTCGTGCGCTGTACTTCTTGCTGGCCGACCTGCATGCCCGGTTCAGCTACCTGCAGGAAGGCTTGGCGATCATCCTTGCCTTCGTCGGCATCAAGATGATCATCGCCCAGAAGCCGATCGAGTACCACATCCCGACGTGGCTCTCGCTGCTGGTGATCGCGCTCGTGTTGACGGTGGCGATCAGCATCTCGTTGCGCGCGCCCGGCGAGCACGACACGATCGAGTTGCCTCCCGAGGCGGAACTGCCTCCACCCCCGTCGGAACGGTGACGACGGGGCGGCGCAGCCTGAGCGCCGCAGTGTGGCACCGGTAACCTGCGGCACATGGCGATCGTCGACGATGACTTGGAACGGCTGCGTGCCACCGTGTCGGTCGTCGACGTCATCCAGCGGCACGTGCCGCTAAAACGAGTGGGACGCAACTGGGTCGGGTTGTGCCCGTTCCATGGCGAGCGTTCGCCGTCGTTCAACGTTCGCGAGGAGACCGGCCGGTATCGGTGCTTCGGATGCGGTGCCTCGGGTGATGTGTTCACGTTCGTGCAGGAGTTCGAACACGTCGACTTCGTCACCGCCGTCGAACAGCTCGCCGCCGGTGCGGGGGTGCAGCTGAACTACACCACGGGAGGCGAGGGCAAGGAGCGTCAACGACGCAAACGCCTCGTCGACGCGATGGCATCGGCTGTCGAGTTCTACCACCAGCGCCTGCTCACCTCGCCCGACGCCCGCGGTGCCCGCGACTACCTGCGCAAGCGTGGGCTGGCCGGCGACGTGGCGCGCACCTTCCGATTGGGTTGGGCGCCCGACGACTGGAATCAACTCAGCACCGGGCTCGGAGCGCCGGCAGAGGTGTTGCGCGAAACCGGCCTGGCGTTCACCAACAAGAGCGGGCGGTTGCAGGACTCCTTCCGCGGACGGGTGATGTTCCCGATCTACACCGAGAACGGTGATCCGGTGGCGTTCGGGGGCCGCATCCTGCCCGGCTCGCCCGATCCTGCGAAGTACAAGAACTCCAGTGAGACGCCCATCTACGCGAAGAGCAAGACGCTCTACGGACTCAACTGGGCCAAGGCCGACATCGTGGCCACCGACCAGGTGATCGTCTGCGAGGGCTACACCGACGTGATCGGCTTTCATCGTTCGGGCATTCGCCGAGCCGTTGCCACCTGCGGTACGGCCCTCACCGAAGAGCACGTGCGGATGATGAAGCGGTTCGCCAGTCGTGTGGTGCTGGCGTTCGATGCCGACAAGGCGGGTCAGGGCGCGGCCGAGCGCTTCTACGAGTGGGAAGAGAAGTACAAGGTGCAGGTGAACGTGGCCCGGTTCCCTGCCGGCCAGGACCCGGGTGAGCTGGCGGTGCGCGATCCGGATGCACTTCGCCGTGCGGTCGACGAGGCGGTGCCGTTCCTCGGGTTCCGCCTGCAGCGGGTGCTCGACTCGCGACCGTTGCGATCGCCCGAGGACCGGGCGCGCATGGCGCAGGATGCGATGCTCGTGGTGAACGAGCATCCCAGCGTCGATGTGCGCAAGCTCTACGCGGGTCAGGTCGCAGCGCGTGTCGGAATGCCGGTAAACGATCTGGTCGCGGCGGCTGTCCGGGGAGGGCGAGCCGTCATCAGGGTGGCCCCCACACGCCAGATCGGCTTCTCCGAGAACGCCGAGTTCGTGGCCGTCTCGTTGCTGTTGCAGCGTTGGAACGATGTGGCGGATTGGCTGATCGAAGCGCTGTTCGCCGACGATGTCGCCCGGCGCGCGTTCCTCGCCCTGGCCGCATCGAGCGGCAACCTCACGATCGCGTTGGCCGAAGCCGATCCGGATGCCCGAGAGATGCTCGAACGAGCCGCCGTTGCGGACCTGGATGCCGAGCCGTTCATCGAGGCGTGCAACCTCATCGCGGCTGCCACGCGTCGTGAGCTCGGTCGGAGCACGAGCGCGATCGATCCCGACGCGATGCGCGAAACCACCGATGCGCGCCAGCAACTCGAGCTACTCGACACGCCCGAGACAGCCCAGGACGCGGCAGGGGTGTTGCTAGGGTGGCTGGAGCGGCGCGGGGAGGAGCGTGAGTGACCGACGTTGGTGAGGATGTGACACCGGACAGTCCAGCTGCGCCTTTCGCAGGGGTTGATTCGGGGGAGTGGAGCGATCTGCTGGAGCGCGGACGCGCTCGCGGTGTGCTCCACGCCGAGGAGATCACCCACGTCCTCCGCCAGGTCGAGCTCAGCGGCGATGTGCTCGCCACGGTGCAGGTCGAGCTCGCCGCGCAGCGCATCACGATCGACGAGACCGTCGACGAGTTGGCCGACGAACTCTCCGACGACACGCCGAACGGCATCGCCCGCGATCAGCCGCTCCCCGGTGATGCGCAGATCCTGCCTGGAGACGACGGGGCGACCGAGGACGCCGAGGGTCTTCTCGCCCGTCGTCGGCGCCGGCGTACGGCACGCCAACAAGCCGGCGGCGATGGCGGCACCAGCTCCGATCCGGTGCGCATGTACCTCAAGGAGATCGGGCGGGTCGAGCTGCTCAGCGGCGAAGAGGAGCGACGGCTGGCTCAGGCCATCGACGATGGCAACCGCGCCGCGGTCGAGCTGGACCGCACCGATCTCACCGATGTCGAACGGCGCCGTCTGCTGCGGGCGGTCAACGCCGGGCAACGAGCCAAGAGCGAGCTCATCCAGGCGAACCTGCGCCTCGTGGTCAGCATCGCCAAGCGGTACACCCTGCGGGGCATGCAGTTCCTCGACCTGATCCAGGAAGGCAACCTCGGACTCATGCGCGCGGTCGACAAGTTCGACCACACCAAGGGTTTCAAGTTCTCGACCTACGCCACCTGGTGGATCCGTCAGGCCATCACTCGATCGATCGCCGACCAGGCGCGCACGATCCGCATTCCGGTGCACATGGTCGAGAGCATGAACCGGGTGTTGCGCATGCAACGCCAGATGCATCAAGAGCTCGAACGCGAGCCCACGCTCGACGAGCTCTGCGATCGGGTGGGGTTGCCTCCCGACCGCGTCCGCGAGATCCTGCGCATCAGCCAGGATCCGCTGTCGCTCGATTCGCCGTTGGGCGAAGAGGACGACTCGAACCTGGGCGACTTCATCCCCGACCTCAGCGCCGATACGCCGGCCGACATGGCGACGAAGAAGATGCTGGTGCAGGCGGTGGAGGAGGCGTTGGGCGAGCTGAGCGAGCGCGAGCAGGAGATCGTGCGGATGCGCTTCGGTCTCGACGACGGCCAAGCCAAGACGCTCGAGGACGTCGGTCGTGAGTTCGGCGTCACGCGTGAACGGATCCGCCAGATCGAGGCCAAGACCCTTGCCAAACTGCGCCACCCCATGCGCTCGCAGAAGCTCAAGGAGTTCCTCGAAGCCGAGTGACCCCTGACCGGTGAGCTGCACCCGCAGCATCTGCGGGTGGCGCTCACGGAACCAGGTGCGTGCGGAAAGCTGTGTGGCCGGAACGATCAGACGCTAAGTTGGCGTGCGCCCTTCCGGGGTAGCTCAGTTGGCAGAGCAGCGGACTGTTAATCCGCGTGTCGCAGGTTCGAGCCCTGCTCCCGGAGCCACATGAACGGTCCGCCCAGGCGGGCCGTTCGTCGTTTTCGGGTGGTGACGAGCCTGGCCGAGTACGGTCGCACGAAGTCGGGGGCGGTAGCTCAGTGGTCAGAGCAGGGGACTCATAATCCCTGGGTCGTGGGTTCGATCCCCACCCGCCCCACCAGCTGGGCTTTTGTCGGTGCGCTCTATCTGGATGTTCGTGCCGCGTGGTGGGCGATCCGGGAGAACCGGTCGCAACTCAGCGATGGTCTCGGGGTCTAACACGCTGCTTAGCGAGCGAAGAGTCTCACTCGACCAACCGAGCAGATCGCTGTGGAGCCAGGTCGAGGATGTCCCGTTGTCTGTTGAAGTCTGGTGGTGATCCCAGGCTTGTTCAGGCGACGGCTTGAGCGTAGTTGGTGGGTGTGTCAGCGCTGACGGCGTCGTGGATGGCGGCGGTGAGGGCGGTCATGTCGGC
>JAYUSX010000215.1:0-4331 GCA_043755475.1 Actinomycetota bacterium | reverse complement strand
GGCGCGGTGGTGATGGTGACCGATGTGGCCACCAGGTTGCCGTCGACGTCGGTGTCGTTGCCGCCCACGTCGACCGTGACGGGGGTGTCCTCGTCGGTCGCTGCGGTGTCGACGATCGCGTCAGGGGCGTGGGGAATCGGATCGACGATCACCGACACGGTGGCGGTGTCGCACAACCCACCCGCGTCGCACACCCGGTAGGTGAACGAGTCGGTGCCGCTGTACCCCGCCGTCGGTGTGTAGGTCACCGATCCGTTGGCGAGGTTCACCAGGGTGCCGTGGGTCGGCGCGCCGATGATCGTCAGGGTCGATGCCGACAGATCGCCGTTCGGGTCGGTGTCGTTCGCGACCAGGTTCCACGTCGCTGTCGCGTTCTCGGTGGCGCTCACCGAATCGTCCTCTGCCACCGGGGGCGACGGGGGAGCGGCAACGGTCACGGTGGCAGTGGCCGGCGTCGTGCCCGTCACCGTCGTGTAGATCGTGACGTCGCCGACAGCGCCCGTCGCGCTGTTCAGGTACGAGCCTGCGGTTGCGGGCAGCACGGCCTGATAGGTCAAGGTGGTCGAGCCGGTCGCGGGCACGCTCATCGGTCGGGTGAACGACATCGAACCGGCCGAGACGAACGGATCGGGCACCACGGTCGCGCCCACCCGCGCGGAGCCGGTCACGTAGGTCGCCCCGGCGGGTAGCACGTCGGTGATCGAATCGACGGTGGCGGCGATCGTCCCGGCGTTCGAGAGCGTCACCGAATACGTCACCGTGCCGCCGGCCGAGGGCAGCGAGGTGGGCGACGCGCTCTTGGCGATCGTCAGGCGGTTGGTGGTCGGCAGGATCGGGGCGAGCACCGCAGCGTTGGCGAAGTCGGACGTGCTGGTGTGCTTGATCTGCTGGCCGCTCGCGATGTGGTTCACCGGCGAGACCGTCGTGGACGTGTTCGTCGTGGCCGTGGCGACGAAGGTGTAGAGCACGGTGTACGCCTGATCGCGGGCCGGCAGGTTGTTCACCAAGAGGGTGTCGTCGAACACTCCGGTCGTGGCGAAGGTGATCCTCACGTCGACGAGCTGATATGCGCTCGCAGGCCAATCGAGCCACGATGCCGGCGTCGCGATGAACATCGCCGGCCCGTCGACGTTGCCGCTCGGTCCGCTGCCCATCGTGCCGGTCGAGCCGGTGACGGTGAGCGTCATGATGCCGCCGAGCTGACCAGGGTTGGGTCCGGCGAGCACGCTCGACACCTTGTTCGCCTGGGCCTCGGTGGTGGAGATGACCTGGAGCGAGAACGACGACTCGCAGACCTCGATGCCACCGAGGGCGGGCTTGCCGTCGTGGATCAGGATGCGATGGGTCTCCGGCGTCGAGGTCTCGAGCCTCGACTGGAGGTAGAAGTATGCGAACGTGCTGCTCGACGGGGCCAATACCGACAAGTGCACCAATCCGTCCTCGAGCGGGGCCAACGAGATCACGCCGCCCGCTGCGTCGATGAACTGCACCCATGGATCGGAGATCGAGGTGCCAGCTCCCGTCGTGATGCGGTAGCCGACGTAATCGCCGAACGCCCGCGAACCGTTGCTGTTGTCGATGTACAAGTTCTGCGCCGACACACGGGTGACGGTGATGCCCTGGGTGGCACATGGGGCGGCGGCCTCTGCCGTGTTCGTCCGGCCGAGCGGCACGATGCCGGCGGCGACGGTCGTCACGATCAGCGCGAGGCACACGAGGATCGCACGGAGGGCACGAGGGGCACGGTGCGGGAGGATCTTGACGGAGGTCATCGGGAGAACATCGACATGGAGTCGGAGTGCGTGAGCGCGAACTGGGTGCGCCGGTCAACACCCCGCAACTGGGGCGGGTACCCGCCGCAGCGTCGCGATGGAGTCCGTCCGGCGTCTGCCTGCGGACATCGACGTCGCTGCACGTCGCTGGACGCGCTGCCCATGCAATCCTGGGCGCCCCCCGACACCACGACCGGTCGAACCCGACGACCACCGAGCCGAGGACATGAGGACGATCGCATGCAGACCATCACCGAACTGCTCGACCACTACGACGTCGCCCGCGCGTACACCGACGAGTTGTGGCGCGACCTCACCGCCGACGAGATCATCTGGCGCCCGCACGAAGAGTCGAGCGCGATCGGCTGGCACCTCGGCCATCAAGCGCACGTCGCGCACTTCATGATCCGAAACCTGACGGCGGCCGAGCCGAGTCCCGACCCGGCCGTCGACGCAGTGATGGACTCGGCGGTGCCCGAGGCGCTGCGTGGCGACCTGCCGAGCGTCGAACGGCTCCGCGCCTTTCGCGCCACGGTCGCCGAACGTGTGCACGTGCGCCTCGGTGCGATCGCTGCCGGTCGTGTCGGAGCGCCCGACCAGATGGTCATCGTCGGTGGTCACCTGCTGGCGGCTCTGATCAACCACGAGTACCAACACGACCAGTGGATCGGCGAGGTGCGCTCGCGCCATCTCGGGCATGCGCTCCCGTCCGATCCGGTCGACGATGCACTTCGGCGCATCGACGGCTACCTCGTCCTCGATCCCTCCGTGTGACGTGCTGGTCGGTGGCCCAGCACGCCGGCGGCGTCACGAGTCGAGCGTGATCACGCCGCACGCGATGCGGGCGCCGCTGTTCCCGGCGGGTTGGCCTTGGAAGTCGTCGGGGAGGGCATGGATGACGACGGCGGAGCCGTCGGCATCGAACACGGTGAGTGGACCCGCTGCCAGGGTCGCGTGATCCGTTGTTGCATTCAGGTGCCCGCGACCTGCGATGTTGGCGTGGAGATTGGGCAGGTCCCCGGCGTGTTCACCGTGAGGGACGCCGAGCGGGTTGTGATGGCCTCCTGCTGCGGCGAACGTCGGTGCACAGCTGCCGACAGCGTGGATGTGGATGCCGTGGTCACCTTGCTGGAGCCCGTCGGCTTTGACGTTGACGTGGAGGCTGCCGTTCGCATCCTCCACGAGGAGCGCTGTGCCGACCACGGCACCGGATGGGTCGACGAGCGTCGCTGACGCGTGGAGCGCCCCTGGACCGGCGTCGACCGCGGAGATCGTGGCAATCGTGCCGGCGGCAGTGAGTGCGAGGGTGGTGGTGAGGACTCTGACGATGGTCATGGTGTGTCTCCTGAGTGGTGCTTCGGTGGTGCTTCGGTGGTGCGTCGGTGGTGCTTCGGTGGTGCGTCGGGTCGGGGTTCAAGGCGCTGCGGATGCGATGCCGACGACGGAGGTCGCGGCAACCAGCACCAGCATCCCTGTCGCCGCGACGACCAGGATCCGGATCCGTCGGCGCATCCGCCACCCGTCGTCGATCGGCGCAACGATCGCCCCGGTGCTCATGACCACGGCGGTGTAGGTGGCCATCAGAAGTGCCATTCCGAGCAGGCGACCTGGTGCCAGTCCGTTACGGGCGATGTCGACAACGGTGATGATCGGCGCTGGGAGAGCAATCACCGCGACGAGCACGCGAACGGCTTTCGGCCAGTCGGCGCGGTGACGTGCCAGCGAGGCGCACAACACGGTGGGGAGCATGATCGCTCCCGCTCCGGTGAACATCGGCAAGGTGAGCACCGCTGCCACCGCCCGTGCCGCATTGCTCCACCGGCGGCGAACGTGAGCTCGCCGAGCGGCCCAGGCGAGCCCGTGACCGGCACCCGCGATCGTGAAGGTGAGGACGATGAAGATCGTGCCACTCCACGAGAACTCGGGGTCGTCGGTGATGAGTCGCATCCACCACCGAGCCGCGACGCCGATGCCCGCACCGGCGAATGGGGCGATGAGCGCGATGTGCCAAGCAGATGCACGCGCCCGGGGGTGCGCTCGCCGGGACACGGTCAGCGGTTGTTCACACAACTCGGTCATGCCCTGACAGACGGTGTCGTTCGGTTCGCGGGTGACCGCCGGTGACATGTGGCCGTCGTGTCACCCGCGTCCGTTCGTCGTTCGTCCGTACGGGTGTGATCACGCGCCCGCTCCGACGATCGCCGAGACGTGGGAAGCTCGCGGGGTGAGCCTCACCCTCGCACGGCCGCATCGGCCGTCGTATCGTCCGGTCCTCGAGCTCCACGGATGGGGCGAGCTGCAATCAGCACTCCAGGAACGCACCCGCCCACCGGACCGTCGAACGGGCCAACCGAGGGCTTGAACTCGATCATCAAGAAGATCAAACGCGTCGCCGCCAGCTTCCGCAACTTCGCCCACTACCAAACCCGAATCCTGCACGCCATCGGCGGCTGCAACTGGATCCTCATCGGCGCCACACCCCGCTGAACTCAGAAGGGCCATATTCGTGCACTTCGGGGGTATCCACTTAGCCGGACCTGAGGGTCAGTAGGTTCGGGG
>JAYUSX010000214.1:0-4333 GCA_043755475.1 Actinomycetota bacterium | reverse complement strand
GAGGGGGGCGCTCCGCGATCCCCCCTCCAGCCGAGGGACGAGCGGCTTGCCGTGAGTTCCTCAGCAAGTGAGCGCGGCGAAGCCGCTCCGATCAATTCGAGGGAGTGGAGAGAGGGAGCGAAGCGACCGAGCGAACGACCGAGCGAACGACCGAGACGACTCTCAGCCGCCCGTGGCGCGGGCGAGGGTGCCGAGGTACAGCTCGATCACCGCAGGGTCGGCGAGTAGCTCGCGCCCGGTGCCCGTGTAGGCGTTGGTCCCTTGGTCGAGCACGTAGCCACGATGCACCACCTGCAGGCATCGCCGCGCGTTCTGCTCGACCATCAAGATCGCGACGCCTTCGGCATTGATCGTGCGGCAGCGCACGAACACCTCGTCTTGCAGCACGGGCGACAGGCCGGCGCTCGGCTCGTCGAGCAGGAGCACCTTCGGCTCCATCATCAACGCCCGACCCATCGCCACCATCTGACGCTCACCACCGGACAGCGCGCCGGCGCGCTGCGCAGCTCGCTCGCCGAGCCGGGGGAACAGCGTCGTGACGTACTCGAATCGCTCGGGGAACCGCTTGGGGGCCAAGAAGCACCCCATCTCGAGGTTCTCCTTCACGGTCAAGCTGGGGAAGACGTTGCGCACCTGCGGCACGTAGCCGACACCTTTTGCAACCAGCTCGTGGGCCTTGGCACCGGTGATGTCGACATCGCCGAGATGAACCCGCCCCGACCGCACCGAGCACTGGCCCAGGATCGCCTTCAGCAGCGTCGACTTGCCGGCGCCGTTGGGTCCGATGATGCCGACGAACTCCCCTGCGTGCACCGTGAGGTTGCAGCCGTTGAGGATGTTCACCTCGGGGACGTAGCCGGCCACGAGCTCCTCGGCCTTGAGGACGGCCGCGCCGCCGGTGAGGTCGCTCATACCTGGTCCTCCAGGAGGGTCTTGCCTTGGTGGGCACCGAGGTACGCGTCGATGACGGCTGGGTTGGACGAGATGTCGTCCGGCGTCCCCTCGGCGATCACCTGTCCTTCGGCCATCACGATCACCCAGTCGGAGATGTCGTGCACCATGTCCATGTCGTGTTCGACGAACAGCACAGTCATCCCGAGGTCGCGCAGACCACGCACATGCTGGTTGAGGCTCTGCTTCAAGGCCGGGTTCACACCCGCCATCGGCTCGTCGAGCATGACGAGGGTGGGGTCGGTCATCAGTGCACGCGCCATCTCGAGCAGCTTGCGTTGTCCACCCGAGAGCGCACCCGCGTACTCGTCGCGCATGTGATCGAGCTTGAACCTCTTGAGCAGCTCATCGGCCCGGGCTTCGATCTCTGCTTCCTGCTTCTTCCAGCGACCGGGGAACAGACCGTTCCACCACTTCTCGCCGATCTGGCCGGTGGCGCCGAGCTTCATGTTCTCGATCACCGGCAACTTGGTGAGGCTCTTCGTGAGCTGAAAGGTGCGCACCATGCCGCGAGACGCCATCCGGTGTGTCGCGACCCCGTCCATCGACGCCCCGTCGAAGCTCCATCGACCGGTGTTCGGCTTGTCGAAGCCCGTCATCAGGTTGAAGAAGGTGGTCTTGCCGGCACCGTTGGGTCCGATCAACGCCGTGATCGACCCGCGCTGCACCTCGAAGTGGTCGACGTCGACGGCGACGATGCCGCCGAACGCACGGCGGATGCCGTCCGCGACGAGAATCGGGTCGGGCTTGGGCACACCCGGCTCGGGCGAGACACCGGCGAGTGCGGCCTTGGCCGCCTTGGCGTACTCCGACAACACGCGAGGCGCGTGGGGATCGTCGGGTGTGGCGACCGGCTCGGTCGCGGACTGGTCGTCAGCGTCCTTCAAAAGCCATCTCCTTCTTGTTCCCGAACAGGCCTTGCGGTCGGTAGACCATCAACAGCACGAGCAGGACGCCCATCACCATGAACACGACCACGCCCACGTCGGTCGACTGCAGCAACGTGAAGTCGCCGATGCGAACCGGCTTGTCGACGAGCTCGCGCAGGAAGCCGTCGAGCAGGGAGTAGATGCCCCAGAAGACCATCGGACCGATGATCGAGCCGGTCACCTTGGCCACGCCTCCGAGCACGAGCCCGGTGAGGACGAAGAACGTGAGATCGCGACTGAAGTTGTCGGGCTGCACGTTGGCGTTGCCGAGCGCCAGCATCATGCCGGCGAAGGATCCGATCACGCCGCCCAGCACGAGGGCCTGCATCTTGTAGCTGAAGACGTTCTTGCCGAGGCTGCGCACCGCGTCTTCGTCTTCGCGGATCGCCTTCAGCACTCGACCCCAGGGGCTCTTCATCAGCAGCCAGACGGTGACGCCGAAGATCGCCACGAGGCTCCAGCCGACGATCAGGTTCCACAGGGTTCGCCCGCTGAACTGGAAGAACCAGAAGCCGTACTCGCCTGCGGAATCCAAGCCGAGGTTGATGCCCACGCTCTGGAAGGTGTCGGCGAAGTCCTTCAGACCGTCGGTGCCACCGAACTGGTCACGGAACTTCACCGAGCGCACGACCAACCGGACGATCTCGGCCGACGCGATGGTGACGATGGCGAGATAGTCGGCCCGCAATCGCAGCGTCGGCACGCCCATCAGCAGTCCGAGGAACACCGAGTAGGCGATCGCGATCAGGACACCCCACCACAGCGAGATCCCGAAGATCGAGGCGGTCTGACCCACCCCGTACGCACCGGCAGCCATGAACGCCGCCTGCCCGAAGTTGAGCAGGCCGGCATAGCCGAACTGCACGTTGAGGCCGATCGCAGCGATCGCGTAGTAGCACGCGTTGAACCCGATGAACTGCAGGATCGCGTTCTCGAGCACCCCTCCGATATCCATCGCGCCTCCTTAGCCGACTCGTTGGGCTCGCCCGAGGATGCCCTGCGGCCGGACGAGGAGGATGAGGATCAGGATCAGCAGCGCAGGTGCTGCTTTGAGCTCGGTGGGAACACCGACGAGCGTCGAGGTCTCGACGAGGATGCCGACGACGAAGCCGCCGACCAGCGCCCCGAAGGCACTGCCCAGACCGCCGAGGGTGATGCCGGCGAACATGAGGAACAGCAGCGCGGTGCCCATGTCCCACGACACCTGCTCGTCCAGACCTCGGAAGACGCCGCCCAACGCCGCGAGCGCTCCACCGGCGATCCAGATGATCCGGATCACCTTGGCGCTGTCGATGCCGGTAGACGACGCGAGATCGACGTTGTCGCTCACGGCGCGCGTCGCCTTGCCCAGCCGGGTGTACTGGAGCGTGAGCGCGACCACGACCAGGACGATCGACGCCAGGATGGTGACGATGAGGTCGCGTGGGGTGATGGTGATCGGACCGATCTTGGAACCGACCTGGTTGGTGTAGTCGAGGAACGGCTTGTCGCGACCGCCGAATCGCCAGAGGAAGAAGTTCTTGAACGCGATCGACATGCCGAGCGTGATCACCATCTGCGAGATCAGCCCCACACCTCGGGCACGGAACTTGGAGAACCCCCATCGGTCGAGCGAGTAGCCCAACAACCCACCTGCCACGACAGCCAGGGGTGTTGCGATGAGCACGTGGACGCCGCGGTCGTTGAGGAAGTAGGCCGCCATCGCACCGAACGTGACGATCTCGCCGTGGGCGAAGTTGGTGAGGCCCGTCGTACCGAAGATGAGCGACAGGCCGACGGAGCACATCGCGATGATGAGCCCCAGGCGGATGCCATCGGCGAAGCGCTGGGCGATCCGCTCGGTGGTGCCCGTCGACTCGCTCTGCGATGCCCCGGTGAAGAAGTTGACGATCTTCTTCGAGGTCACGAACCCTGCCTCGGTCACCTGCTGCTCAGCGGGGTTCTCCGCCGAAAGTGCGAGACCGTCGGGCAACGTGGACTCGTCGATTCTGACGGTGTAGTCGGCTTTGCCGGGTATGGCGATCAGGGCCACGCCCTTGTCGTCGGTCACTGCGGTGCCGATCACCGCGCCGGATGCGTCGAGCACGGTGACCGACACGCCAGGCACCGGCTGATTGTCGGTCTTGCCGGCAGCGTCGCGCTGCTGGTCTTTCACCTGCACCTGGATCGACTCGCCGTCGGCCGACGCCGGCGAGCTGAACCCGACGAGTGCGGCGAGGGCGAGCAACACGCCAACGAGCAGTTGAACGCCGCGTGGCCTGCCGGCAAAGTCTTCGATCGTCCCCACGGCCGGCTGCATCATCGGGCGGCACTCTAGGTGGCGCGGGGTCCGTGCTCAAGGGTGAGAGACAGGTTCGTGGAGGATGTCGATCAACACTCTCGAACGTCACTATCATCAGCTCGATGATGGTGATGACATCCGATCGATCCGCGTGCCGGGTCGCCGTGAGCAC
>JAYUSX010000213.1:0-4350 GCA_043755475.1 Actinomycetota bacterium | reverse complement strand
GGATGTCGGCTCCCATCTCCCGAAGCTTGGCCACCACCAAGGGCGCCAGCGTCATGTGGGCACCGCTCAGCATCGACAACCCCACGGCGTCGACGTCTTCGTCGATCGCCGCGGCAGCAACCTTCTCGGGAGTCTGGAACAATCCCGTGTAGATCACCTCGAAGCCGGCGTCGCGCAAGATGCGCGCCACCACCTTCACGCCGCGGTCGTGACCATCGAGGCCCACCTTGGCCACGAGCACGCGGTCAGACATCTGCCATCTCCGCCGATGCGGTCTCGGCCTTGCGCATCCTGACGTTGAGGCCGGTGAGACCGCGCAGCATGAAGCTCGGGAAGTAGCGGAACTGGTTGTCGTCGGACAACTCGATCGCTTCGATCCGACGACCCAACCGCTCGAACGCAACCTGCATCTCGAGCCGCGACAGCGGCGCCCCCAGACAGAAGTGGATGCCCTTGCCGAACGCGAGATGATCCTTCAGGTTCGGACGATCGGGGTCGAAACGATCGGGGTCGTCACCCCAGATGCTCGTGTCTCGGTTGGCGCCCGCGTACACCACCACCAGGCGCGAACCCTTCGGGATCTGCACCCCGGCGAGCTCCGTGTCGCGGGTGACCACGCGGAACATGCCCTGCGTGGGGGTGGACAGGCGGAGCACTTCCTCGGTCACCAGCAATGCGTACCCGGCAGGGTCGGCTCGCAGCTTGGCGAACACCTCCGGGTTCTGCGCGAGCAGCATGATGCCCTCGGTGATCGCCTTGGTGGTCGTCTCGTTGCCGGCGACCAGAAGCTGCTGGACGATCGACAGCATCTCGGCCATGTCGAGCAATCGCTTCTCGCCTGGCGTCCCGTCCTCTGCTGGGTCGGTGTCGATCAGCGCGTTGACCAGATCGGTCATCAGGTCCTGCTGCGGATCGGTACGCCGGCTCTCGAGCTGAGCCGCGAAGTAGTGCTGGAACTCGATGATCCCGCTAAAGGCCGCGATGCGCTGGTCGTCGGTGATCGCGGTGCCGATGTTCGCGATCGAGTCGTCGCTCCAGCGCTTGAAGTCGGCCATGCGATCCGACGGCACGTTCAGGATGCACGCGATCGCCTCGATCGGCAGAGGAACCGCGAAGTTCGGCACCAGGTCGAAATCGCCTTTTGGCAGGTTGTCGATCAGACGATCGACGATCGCTTCGACCGGAGCGCGGAGGTCGGCCATCTTGCGCGGCGTGAAGTAGCTCGCAACCGTGCCGCGATAGCGGGTGTGGTACGGCGGATCCACGGTCAGCATCGTGGGGATCTGCGGCCAGCCCGTGGCGAGCACCTCCCTGATCCTGGCTGCCGCCTCGCCCGTCGCGGGCTCACCGGCGCTGCCGAAGCGGTTGGAGAACAGCTGAGTGTCGCGCAGGATCGGCGTGACCATCTCGTGGCGGGTGACCATGTACAGGTCGGTGCCGGGCACGTGGAACACCGGCGCTTGCTCTTGCATGGCTCGGTAGTAGAGGTGCGGGCACTGCTGGACTGCCTCACTGAACGGGTTGAATCCGTCGAGGGAGACCGGTGCAGGACGATCCGTGGTGGTCATGGCCACAGTTTCACCCATCAGCACCTCTGCGGGCGATCCGAACCAGCCACCCCTCGACATCTGCCGCCGCGGCCGATCCCTTCTCCGCGAGACTTGGCGGCATGACGCCCATCTCCCGCCGCGTGTTCCTCGCCGGATCGGCTGCGATCCTGACCGGAGCCACGACGGCATTGGGGGCGTGCAGCGACGACGAGCCGTCTGCCGATGTGGAAGGGTCGACCAGCACATCAGCGGCAACCGAGACAGCGGCAACCGAGCCGGCCGACACCGCGGAGCCGGCGCCCACCACGCCCGCGTCCAGCGAGCTCACCACGTCCGACACGATCGCGATCGACCTGGGAGGCGATCCGTTCACCCTCGGTGTCGCCAGCGGCGATCCCGCCATCGGCGGTGTGGTGCTCTGGACCCGCCTCGCCCCCGATCCGTTGAACGGTGGCGGCATGCCCCCCGACGACGTCGAGGTGCTGTGGGAGGTGTCGGCCGACGAGGGGTTCGGCACCGTGTGGGCGAACGGCACGGTGGTCGCCACGGCCGCACACGGCCACAGCGTCCATGCGCTCGCCACGATCGACCCTGGCTGGTGGTACTACCGCTTTCGAGTCGGCGGATACACCAGCCCGGTGGGCCGTACACAGCCGGCACCCTCGATGACTGCCGAACCTCAGCTCGTGCGCTTCGCGAGCGCGAGTTGTCAGAACTATCAGGACGGCTTCTACACGGCTCACCACGACATCGCTGATCAGCAGCTCGACTTCGTGGTGTTCCTGGGCGACTACATCTACGAAGGTGGAGCGGCCACGATCGGTGAGAACTTCGTGGTGCGCACCCACGGGGCGCCCGAGGCGACGACGCTCGAGGCGTACCGGAACCGCTACGCCCTCTACAAGAGCGATGCAGACCTCCAGGCTGCGCACGCGTCGTGCCCGTGGTTCGTCACGTGGGACGACCACGAGGTCGAGAACAACTACGCGGGACTCATCCCCCAGAATGCGGCCGAGGCCGCGGTGTTCTCGGAACGGCGCCGTGCGGCGTATCAGGCGTGGTGGGAGCACCAGCCGGTGAATCTGTCAGCGCCCACCACAGGCTCCGACGACTACGCGATCTATCGCAGCGCCCGATGGGGAGACCTGCTCCGCCTCGCGATCCTCGACGGGCGGCAGTATCGAACCGATCAGGCGTGCGGCGACCCCGACCTCTCGCTCGATCCCGCGTGCGCCGAAACGTTCGACGAGTCACGCACGATGCTCGGCGACGCCCAAGAGCAATGGTTGCTCGACACGCTCGCCTCGGCATCCGAGTTCTGGCAGGTCATCGGCCAGCAAACGATCTTCGGTGATGTCACCCTCGGTGGAGCCGTCCTGAACTACGACCAGTGGGACGGCTACCCCGTCCAACGCAACCGCATCGTCGACTCGCTCGACCCATCCAAGAACACCGTGGTGCTCACCGGCGACATCCACTTCAGCGGGGTCGGCACGATCCGCCAGGGTGGGCGCGGCACCGGCGCCGCCGTCTGCGTCGAGTTCGTGACGACCTCCATCTCCTCCGGAGGCAGGATCGACCCGGCCGTGACCGAAGTGGTGAAGGCGATCCCCGACATCGTCGACGTGGAGTTGGAGCACCGCGGTTACATCCTCCACACGGTCACGCCCGAGCAGTGGAGCGCCGAATACCGGATGGTCGAGACCGTGAAGGAGCCTGCCGCGCCGATGTTCGTACATGCGACGTTCGCCGTCGATGCCGGCACGAACCTGGCCCGCTTCGCCTGATCGCTCGGCCCCTGGCGCCGATCACGCCGTCGGGTTCGCCGGACCCGCAGGCCGCTGCCTAGGGTCGCCAGCCATGGGGAATCGATTCGAGAACAAAGTCGCTGTCGTCACGGGTGCTGCCAGCGGGCTGGGTGAGGCAACGGCACGGCTGCTCGTTGCCGAAGGCGGGCGGGTCGTCGTCGCCGACTACGACAGCGAGCGCGGCAAAGCCGTCGCCTCGTCGCTCGGCGATGCCGCCCGATTCACGAAGTGCGACGTGACGGTCGAAGCCGACGTCGCCGCAGCAATCGATCTCGCCGTCAGCACGTGGGGCCGCCTCGACGGCGCGTTCGCGAATGCCGGCATCGTCGGCGTTGCTGGCCCGATCGCCGATACGCCGATGGACGATTTCGATCGCACGCTCGCCGTGTTGCTCCGCGGCGTCTTCGTGACGGTGAAGCATGCGGCGCGGGCGATGCAGGCCTGCGGCAACGGTGGGTGCATCGTCATGACGTCGTCGGTGGCAGGCGTCCAGGGCGGTCTCGGACCGCACGCCTACACCATCGCCAAGACAGGCGTCATCGGCCTGGCCCGGTCGGCGGCGTCCGAGCTCGCCGCACATCGGATCCGGGTGAACGCCATCGCTCCCGGCAGCATCCCCACGGGGATGACCGCTCACGTCATGAGCGGTGACCCCGAGGCACTCGAACAGGCCACCGAACGAATCGGAAAGATGTCGCCGCTCGGCCGATCGGGCCTGCCGAGCGACATCGCCGAAGCATGCCTGTACTTCATGAGCGACGCCGGGAGCTACGTCACGGGCCAGACGATGGTGGTCGACGCCGGCCTGACCAGTGGCGCCAGCATGAACTCCACCTGGTCGGGCACCCGGATGGTGGTCGCTCGCACCGCCAACTGACGGCGAATCGCGGGTGGGGGTAGCCCTACCCCACGAGACCGCGCGCCCGGATGGTGAGCATCAGCCCACGAGTTCATGCTCGAGGCATGCTCCAACACCTCGCCTCACTCTCCGT
>JAYUSX010000212.1:0-4382 GCA_043755475.1 Actinomycetota bacterium | reverse complement strand
GGGCTTCTACGTGGTGAGCCGCTACGACGATGTCCTGGCCATCGTGCGCGACACCGAGCGGTTCAGCAGCGACATGCGCAACTCGTTCGTCTCGGGCCCGGCGAGCGACGAACTGAAGGCGATCCAGGCCGAGGGGTACCCGTCGGTGAACACCTTGCTCACCAACGACCCGCCCAGCCACACCCAGTTCCGATCCTTGGTGAACAAGGCGTTCACGCCCAAACGGGTCGCGCAGCTGGAAGGCGAGATCCGCCAGATCGCGAACGAACTGATGGATCGGTGGATCGCCAGCGGCCGCGTCGAGCTGGTGACCGAGTTCGCCGTGGGACTGCCGCTCACCGTGATCGCCGATGCGCTCGGGGTCGACCGCGCCGACATGCCGCGCTTCAAGAAGTGGAGCGACGACTCCGTCGCCCCACTGTCTGGCCTGCTGACGCCCGAACAGCAGATCGAGTGTGCGCGCAGCCGAGTGGAGATGCAGCACTACATGGTCGAGCGGGTGAGGGAGCGCCAGGAGTCGCCCCGAGACGATCTGCTGAGCGACCTCGTGCAGGCACGGTTCGACTCGGGCGAGCGCGCCGGACAGCCGCTCGAGACAGCCGAGCTGTTGAACGTGATCGAGCAGTTGCTGGTGGCGGGCAACGAGACCACCACGAAGCTGATCGCCGCGGCGATGCTGCTGCTGATCGAACACCCGGATCAGATGCGTGCGGTGTCGGACGATCACGGTCTGATCCCGAACCTCGTGGAGGAGGCGCTGCGGCTCGAGAGCCCGGTGCAGATGTTGCCTCGGGTCGCGAAGGTCGATGTCGAGGTGGGCGGGGTCGCGATTCCGGCGGGTTCGATCCTGATGATGATGTACGGCAGTGCGAATCGTGACGATGCGAAGTACCCAGACGCGGCCTCCTTCGATCACGCCCGCGCCAACGCCCGCACCAATCTCGCGTTCGGCCAGGGCCCGCACTTCTGCCCGGGCGCAGCGCTCGCTCGGAGCGAGGGTCGTATCGCGTTCGAGACGCTGCTCGGCCGGGCCACCGGGTGGGCACTCGACACCACCGTCGACGTCGTGACCCATCGCGAGCTGTCGATGACGCTCCGCGGACTGTCGGGTTTGCACCTCGTCTTCACGCCCTCGAACGCCACCGCCGATGCCACGATCAGTCACACGAAGGAGTCAGCATGAGCGTTTCGCTCGAAGCCCTGCAGACCATCCGCTACGAGGTGGTCGACCCGGGCGAGCGCGGCATCGCCGTCGTCACGCTCGATCGTCCCGAGAGCCGCAACGCTCAGAACAAGCGGATGACGTACGAGATGAACGCGGCGTTCGACGATGCAGCTCGACGGAGCGATGTGAAGGTGATCGTGCTGCAGGCCGACGGTCCACATTTCTGCAGTGGACACGACATGCGCGACACCGAGAGCCACCGCGACTTCGACCTCGTCTCCACCCACGGCGGGTACGGCCGGGAGGGTCAAGAGGGGCACATGGCATGGGAGGAAGAGGTGTACTTCCAGATGTGTTGGCGGTGGCGCAACATCCCGAAACCGTTGATCGCAGCCGCCCAGGGCAAGACCATCGCCGGCGGGTTGATGCTGCTGTGGGTGGCCGATGTGATCGTTGCCGCCGACGATGCGCTGTTCAGCGACCCAGTGGTGGGCATGGGCGTCAACGGCGTGGAGTACTTCGCCCACCCGTGGGAGTTCGGAGCCCGCAAGGCCAAGGAGTTGCTCTTCACCGGCGACTGGGTGGATGCTGAGGAAGCACATCGTCTGGGCATGGTGAATCACGTGGTGGCCGGCGACGAGCTGCGGCCGTTCGTGATGGCGATGGCCGGTCGGATGGCCAAGCGGCCGAGCTTCGCTCTGAAACTGGCGAAAGAGAGCGTGAACCAGACCCTCGAAGCGCAGGGACAATGGACCGCTCTGCGCTCGGCGTTCACCATCCAGCACCTCGCCCACGCACACAATCGGGTGCGGTTCGGTATCCCCGTCGATCCGGGTCCGAAGCGGCCAGCCAAGGAAGACCAGCAGACCAGCTGATGCCTCGCACCTCCCAGCCTGTCAAGCGGCTCGGTCGTCCGAAGGACGTCGCGTCGGCCGATACCCACGAGCGGCTGCTCCACGTCGCGCGGCGGGCATTCGCACGCGACGGCTTCGACGCGACGACGAACCGGCACATCGCCGATGCCGTCGGCATCACCACCGGGGCGATCTACCACTACTACGCATCGAAGGCCGATCTCTACGTCGCCGTGTACGCAGAGGTGCAGGGCATCGTCTACGGAGCGTTCGAGACGGCGATCGCGCCCCACCAGACACTCGTCGGGCGATTCTCGGCGGCGCTCGACGCTGCCGTGGAGCTCAATCGGGAAGATCCGTCGATCGCCGGGTTCGTGGTCGGCGTGGCAAGCGAGACGCAGCGCCATCCGGAACTGCGCGAGATGGTCGAACGACGCCGCAGCGTGAGCATCGGCTTCCTGCACCGGCTCGCGACCGAGGCGAAGGCGCGCGGAGAGCTGCAGGACGACATCGGCGCCGAGGCGCTCGAAGACCTCCTGAACGCGGTGCTCTCCGGTCTGGCGCGATTCAGCAACCAGACCGGAGATTCCGTACGTCATGCCAATGCGGTGGCCGTTCTGAAACGGTTCCTCACCGGGACGCTGATGCGCTAGGCCAGCGAACGGGCCAGCGTCGGTCCCGGCGTGGGTGTCGGTGTCAGCCGCCGGCGGACATGCAGGGGATCACGTCCTGCATCAATTGCGTCATCACGTCGCCGGACATGTCGCCGCCGCTCGCCGAGATGGCGGCCATGTCGTCGGACGACAGACCTTCGAAGACGTCCCTGATGCAGTCCTTGTCCATACCCGGCTGGTCGCCGATCGATTCCATCAGTTGGTCCACCAGCGCATCCGTGCCGACACAGCCGAAGAGTTCGGCCTTCAGGGCCTCGCCGGGGTCACTCAACGTCGGCATGTCCTCGTCACCGATGCTGTCCACCATCAGCTGTGCGTCGGCATCCGACAGCTTCGAGGCGATCTTGTCGACGCACTCCTGGTCGAGTTCGAGACCTTCCGACTTTGCCGAATCCATCAACTCGTCGGCCACCTTGGCCCGATTGTCCGAGGCGCTGTCTCCGCCGCCGCACGCCGTCAACAGCGCGATCGATGCGATGGCTGCCGTCATGATCCTGGTCATTGCTCGTCCTTTCGTGGCCGGTGGTCGGCCGTGTCCGACTGTTCGCAGCTGTGTGTCGCTGTCATTCATCGGTTGCGCTTGACGGTTTCTTGAGGGGAATTCGGGGGCGACCGTTCGTGGAAGCCGGCGACACGTCGCTGCTCAGGTGTGGTTCGCGAACGCGAACCACCACAACAGCGCGGTGAGCGACAGGCCGTCCCCCACGCGCCCGGCTCGCATCTCGTCACGGAGCGTGGCTTCCGTGACCCACTCGACGCGTTCGCTCTCGCTCGGATCGCTCGGCAATCCGACTTCTGTTGCACCGTCTGCCACGTAGAGGTGGAAGGTGGCGTCGCTGGTGCCGTTGTGGGGGAAGTACGACGTGAGCGGGCGCACTGGCCCCGGTTGCCAGCCGGTCTCCTCCAACGTCTCGCGCACGGCCGCCTGCTCGGGCGTTTCGCCGGCGTCGACACGTCCGGCCGGCACCTCCCAACCCCAGGTGTCGGTCGCGAACCGATGCCGCCACAGCAGCAGGAAGCCCCGCTGCGGATCGTGGACGACGGTTCCGGCTGCCGCGGCCGGCATCCGGATCACGTGGTGATCGAAACGTGCACCGCCAGGGATCTCGATGTCGGTGAGGGCCAGGCGGACCCACGGGCTGTCGTAGATGGTTCGCTCACCGTGCACGATCCACTGCATCGCGGCTCCTCGTTCGGGCCGAGCTGAGCGTGGTGCCCGCTCGGTTGTCAGGCGGGCAATCGTACGTGGGAGGATCGGGCCATGTCTGAACAGGTGCTCGTGGCCGAAGGTGTGTTCACCTGGCCGTCCGACGAACCGCAGCTCATCGGGAGCCACTTCCCCGAGAGCGGTGTGACGGTGTTCCCGCGTGCCGCCGCATGCCCGAAGACGGCGTCACGGGTGGCCGAAGACGTGCTCCTGCCTCGGCGTGGCACCCTCTGGAGCTGGACGATCCAGGGCTTCCCGCCCAAGAACCCGCCGTACGTGGGCACCGAGAGCGCCAAGGACTTCAAGCCGTACGGCGTGGGGTACGTCCTGCTCGGCGACCAGGTGATCGTCGAGAGCCGCCTCACGCTCAACGACCCCGCCGATCTCCAGATCGGCATGGAGATGGAGATGGTCGTGCTGCCCTTCGCGATCGACGCGCAAGGTCGTCAGGTCCTCACCTACGCATTCGCCCCGATCGCCTC